>MHHA01000079.1:7904-23108 GCA_001805845.1 Omnitrophica WOR_2 bacterium RIFCSPLOWO2_12_FULL_46_30 | reverse complement strand
GACCCTGCACCGTTTGAGTATCCAGGCATTTATGCCGGTGCTTATTGAAGGAAAGGCGATCAAGATACATCCTTTGGTCTGCACCGCCTTCAATGCTGACTTTGACGGCGACCAGATGGCCGTGCATGTTCCTTTGTCCTGGGAAGCGCAGATGGAGACCCGTCTTTTAATGTTGTCGGTAAATAATGTTTTCTCGCCTGCTGACGGCAGGCCGATCCTTACGCCTACCCAGGATATTGTTCTGGGATGTTCTTTCTTAACCAAAGAAAAGCCAAAGGCAAAAGGCGAGGGGATGGTTTTTTCTTCCCCGGAAGAGGTAATCGCGGCCCATAACGATAACGCGGTTGAATTGCACGCGCGGATAAAAGCAAGGGTGGATTCGCTCTATGATCTGGAGCAGGGCAAACTTCTTGAAAATAGGCAGCTCATTGAGACCAGCGCAGGCAGGGTTATTTTTAATCAGACGCTCCCGCCGGGTTTTGGTTTCGTTAATTTAGAACTGAACAAGTCCAACATCGGCGCTATCGTAGCTAACTGCTATAAGAGATACGGCCATGGCGCAACCATCAGCCTCTTAGAACGGCTAAAGACCTTAGGTTTTGAATATGCGACTATCGGCGGAATGTCAATTTCGATTGATGACTTAAAGATTCCCAAGGCAAAGCAGGAAATACTCAAAGAAGCGCAGGAAGAAGTTGCCAGGGTGGAAAACCAGTATCGCAAAGGCATCATCACCGACGGCGAAAGGTATAACCGGGTTATTGATATCTGGACGCATACTACGGACAGGATTTCGGATTTGCTTTTTAAGGAGATGGATCCTTTTAATCCCATCTTTATGATGGCTGATTCCGGCGCGCGCGGCTCACGTTTACAGGTACGTCAGCTCGCGGGAATGCGCGGGCTGATGGCAAAACCCTCCGGCGAGATTATTGAAAACCCCATCACTGCCAATTTCCGCGAAGGCCTAACGGTTCTGGAATATTTTATCTCTACCCACGGCGCCAGGAAAGGCCTGGCGGATACCGCCTTAAAAACCGCGGATGCCGGCTATCTAACCCGCAGGCTGGTAGATGTAGCCCAGGAGTTGATTATTACCGATGAGGACTGCGGCACCCTTAATGGCATAACCCTCTCATCTATTATTGAAGGCGATGACATTGTCGTGCCGCTGAAAGAACGTATCGCCGGAAGGGTCGCCCTGGATAACGTTGTTGACATTGTTACTGATGAAATCATTGCCGAGGCTGGCGCTGAGCTCACTGAAGAAAAAGCCGATATGATTGAATCTCTGGGCATTGAGAAAATCCGCATCCGCAGCGTGCTGACCTGCGAAGCCGGGCGGGGCGTCTGTTCAAAATGTTATGGCAGGAGCTTAGCCACCGGAAAATTAGCCGAGCAGGGCGAGGCAATCGGCGTGATTGCCGCCCAGAGCATCGGCGAACCGGGAACCCAGCTTACCATGCGCACCTTCCATATCGGCGGGACTGCTTCGCGTATTGTTGAACAGTCCTCAATAAAGTCCAAGAACAAAGGCATTATAAAATACCATAATCTGCGCGTGGTGGAAAAGGGAAGGGAATTCATCGTCTTAAACCGAAACGGAGCGATCAGTATCAATAGCGAGCAGGGAAGAGAGCTTGAACGTTACCTCATACCTCAGGGTTCATTAATCAGCATTGCTGATTCTAAGGAGGCCGCAAAAGGAGAGGTCTTTGTCCGCTGGGATCCCTATACCTCGCCTATTCTTACCGAGGTTAAGGGTAAGGTGAGGTTTGAGGATTTAAAAGAGAACGTATGCATGCGCGAAGAATTGAATCCGATTACCGGGGTCACTGAGCGCGTGGTGGTTGAACATAAGGTAGAGTACCATCCCCAGATGATTATTCTTGACGCAAAAGATGAGGTGCTGGGCATATATCCCCTGCCCATAGGAGCGCATATCTTAGTCAAGGACGGACAGCATATTGATGCCGGCGAGCTTCTGGCAAAGATTCCCCGGGTTTCAGGCAAAACCCGCGACATCACCGGAGGCCTGCCGCGGGTGGCAGAGCTTTTTGAGGCGCGCCGGCCCAAGGATCCCGCGGTAATCAGCGAAATTGACGGATTTGTGGAATTCAGCGAGAGCAAGAAAAACCAGAGGGTCATTGTAGTCAGGAGCTCTACTGGGATGAAGCGGGAATACGCTATTCCTCACGGTAAACACCCTAATGTGTATAAAGGAGACCGGGTGGCCGCCGGACAGCAGCTTGTGGATGGGCCGGTAGTCCTGCAGGATATTCTGCGCGTTTCGGGAGATAAGGTTTTACAGGAATATTTAGTAAATGAAATCCAGGAGGTCTATCGTTTACAGGGTGTGCGCATTAATGATAAACATATTGAGGTAATCATCAGGCAGATGCTTAAGAAGGTGCGCATTGAAGATGCGGGGGATACTGATTTTCTCTCCGGCCAGCATCTGGACAAGAGCAAATTTCAGAAGGAAAATGCCCGGATTGCAAAGAAAGGCGGGAAGCCCGCGCAAGCCACCCCGGTATTATTAGGTATCACCAAGGCCTCCTTAACCACGGAGAGTTTTATTTCTGCCGCCAGCTTTCAGGAGACAACCAGGGTTTTAACCGATGCCGCGGCTTCCGGGAAAAAAGACGAGCTGCTGGGGCTAAAAGAGAATGTTATCGTCGGCCATCTCATCCCGGCAGGAACAGGCCTAAAGAGCCATTGCAGCATAGAGGTAGTTAAGGAGGCTCATCCCACAAGGAAGAACTAAAGTAGAATGCCTACAATTACGCAGCTTATAAGATTAGGAAGAATCAGCAAAAAGAAGAAGTCAAAATCTCCGGCGCTTAAAGGTTGTCCTCAAAGGCGCGGTGTCTGCTTACAGGTAAGGACGATGACTCCCAAGAAGCCGAATTCAGCGCTGCGTAAGATTGCCAGGGTGCGCCTTACCACGACTATAGAAGTTACGGCGTATATCCCCGGGGAAGGCCATAACCTCCAGGAACATTCAATAGTGCTGGTAAGGGGCGGAAGAGTCAAGGATTTGCCGGGAGTCAGGTATCATATTGTCAGGGGCACTTTAGATACCGCCGGAGTGCAAAACAGAAAGAAGTCGCGCTCTAAATACGGGACGAAGAAGCCGAAATGAGACGAAGAAGAGTGCCGGAAAAAGAAAGTCATCTTGACCCAAAGTATAGCAGCAAGACGGTTGCCAAATTCATCAATATGGTAATGACGCGGGGCAAAAAGAATCTGGCTGAGAAAATTGTATATGGCGCGCTTGAGTTGATGAAGAAAAAACTTAATGACCCCGACGGCTTAAAGCTATTTCATAAGGCAATTGAAAATGTCAGGCCGCGCTTAGAGGTAAAACCCAGGCGCGTAGGCGGGGCCACTTATCAGGTTCCGGTTGATGTGCGCCAGGAAAGAGGGACATCTATTGTCTTACGCTGGCTCAGGGATTTTGCGCGCAGCAAAAAAGGCAAGCCAATGGTAGATAAGTTAGCGGATGAGTTGATTTCTGCATATAAAGGAGAAGGATCGGCGATAAAAAAACGCGATGATATGCACAAGATGGCGGAATCAAATAAGGCCTATGCGCATTTCAGGTGGTAAGTGATGGCTAAACGGGAATTTTTAATAGAAAAAATCAGAAACATCGGTATTGTTGCCCACATTGATGCCGGCAAGACCACGACCACCGAGCGTGTGCTTTTCTACACCGGCAAGACCTATAAGATTGGCGAGGTTCATGAAGGCACAGCCATAATGGACTGGATGCCCCAGGAGCAGGAGCGCGGCATTACCATCACCGCAGCCTGCACTACCTGTTTCTGGCAGGACTGCCGCATCAATATCATTGATACCCCGGGACACGTGGATTTTACCATTGAAGTAGAAAGGTCGCTCAAGGTTCTGGATGGAGCTGTGGTTTTGTTTGACGGGGTAAACGGGGTTGAGCCGCAGTCCGAGACTGTCTGGAGGCAGGCAGATAGATACAACGTTCCGCGGATATGTTTTGTGAATAAGATGGATAGGCCGGCAGCCAGTATTAGCGAAACAGTAAAGCAGATTCATTCCCGCTTAGGCGCAAATGCGGCCGCGGTCCAGCTTCCCTATGGCAGCGAAGAAAACTTTAGAGGCATAATTGATATCATTGAAGATAAGCTTTATTTATATGAGGACCCCACGGGAAAAGAATATACAGTCTTAGATGTGCCTGAGGAATTGAAGGCTCAGGTCAAAGAGGCAAAGGCTCAACTCTTAGAACATTTAGCGGAAAGCGATGATGAGCTAATGCAATATTTTGTTGAGAATAAGCCGGTACCTAAGGAACTAATCAAGAAGGCAATCCGCAGGACAGTGGTTAGCGGCAAATTTGTCCCGGTTTTGTGCGGAGCCGCCTTTAAAAATAAGGGAATACAGCCGCTGCTTGATGCGGTATGCGCCTACCTGCCGTCGCCTTTAGAGAGGGGCCAAATTAAGGGGATTGACCCGAATACGGATCAATACGAAGAACGCGCGGTTAATGACGATGCGCCTTTTTGCGGCCTTTGTTTTAAGGTTGCCTCTGACCCCTATGTGGGCAGGCTCAGCTTCGTCAGGATTTATTCCGGGGCGCTTTCTTCGGGAAGCTATATCTATAATGCCACTAAACGCAGCAAGGAAAGAGTTACCAAGATAGTTTTGATGCACGCTAACAAACAGGAAATTGTTGAAAGGGTTGCTACCGGAGATATCTGCGCGGTGGTAGGACTAAAAGACACCAAGACCGGCGATACGCTTTGCGATGAGAAGACGCCGATTATTTTAGAGTCAATGCATTTTCCCGAACCGGTTATTTCGCAGTCAATTGAGCCAAAGACCAAAGCGGACCAGGAAAAATTAGGTATGGCCTTAAAGAGGCTGTCTGATGAGGACCCTTCATTTCGGGTTAAGTATGACCATGAAACCGGGCAAACGATTATTTCGGGTATGGGTCAGCTGCACTTAGATATTATCGTTGACCGGCTCTTGAGAGAATTTACCGTTGCCTCAACCGTAGGCCAGCCCCAGGTTGCCTATAAGGAAACCCTGACCAAGAAAATAATCTCTACCGGTAAATTCATCCAGCAGTCAGGCGGCCGCGGCCAATACGGCCATTGCGTTCTGGAAATGAAGCCTCAGGAGGCTCCCGGAGCCGGCGTAACTTTCGAAGATAAGTTAAAAGGCGGAGTCATCCCGCGGGAATTTGTTCCCGCAGTCAAAAACGGAGTGATGGCTTCTGCTAAGACCGGCATTTTAGCCGGGTATCCGGTGATTGATGTAGCGGTAACTTTGATTGACGGCTCGTTTCATGATGTTGACTCCTCAGAGCTTGCCTTCCAGATGGCCGGTTCAATAGCATTTTCTGATGGCTTGCGCCAGGCATCCTGCATCCTGCTTGAGCCGATTATGGATATGGAGGTCGTGGTTCCGGAGGAATTTATGGGTTCAATTATCGGAGACCTGAATTCCCGGCGGGCAAAAATAGTCTCCCTGGGCCAGCGGGCAAATACCCGCGTGATTCGCGCTCACGTACCGCTGGCTGAAATATTTAATTATGCTACGATTACCCGTTCTTTAACCCAGGGCAGGGCAACTTATTCCATGGAGCCTTCCTTTTATCAGGAGGTGCCTTCACATATAGCGAGGAAGATAACCGAAAGAAGCACAGCTACGCAAAGATTTACACAGTGACTTCAGGCCGCTGTCGCTCATTAAGGAGGGATAAATATGGCTAAAGAAAAGTTCGTAAGGTCAAAGCCGCATGTAAATATAGGAACTATCGGACATGTTGACCACGGCAAGACAACGCTTACCGCGGCAATAACCATGGTTTTAAGTAAGAAGGGGCTTGCTGAGGCGCGAGCCTATGACACCATTGATAACGCTCCTGAGGAAAGGGAAAGAGGCGTTACCATCAACATTTCGCACGTAGAATACCAGACCGCAAACCGCCACTACGCCCATATTGACTGTCCGGGCCATGCCGACTACATCAAGAATATGATTACCGGCGCGGCCCAGATGGATGGAGCAATCTTGGTTGTTTCAGCAGCCGACGGCCCGATGCCCCAGACCAGAGAGCATATCCTTTTAGCTCGCCAGGTGAATGTTCCGTCAATGGTGGTTTTCCTGAATAAGGTGGATATGGTGGAAGATAAGGAATTGATTGATCTGGTGGAAATGGAAGTCAGGGACCTCCTGAACAAGTATAATTTTCCCGGAGACAAGACACCCATTATCAAAGGTTCGGGTTTGAATGCCATGAATTGCGCCTGCGCTAAGGATGACTGTCCGAATTGCAAGCCTATTCTGGATTTAATGAAGGCAGTTGATGATTTTATCCCGCTGCCCAAGAGAGATCTGGATAAGCCGTTCCTTATGGCGGTTGAGGATGTCTTTTCAATTGAAGGGCGCGGAACTGTCGGGACGGGCAGGATTGAGCGCGGTAAAGTCAAATTAAACGATACCGTGGATATTGTGGGACTGCGGCCGGAAATCGGCAAGACGGTGGTTACCGGGATTGAGATGTTTCGTAAGTTGCTTGATGAAGGCCTGGCCGGAGATAATGTCGGCCTGCTCTTAAGAGGGGTGGACAAGAAGATATTAGAAAGAGGTATGGTTTTGGCGGCCCCGGGTTCCATTACTCCCCATACCAAATTCAAGGCCCAGGTTTACATCCTGGCCAAAGAAGAAGGCGGAAGGCATACCCCGTTTTTCAACGGCTACAGGCCGCAATTTTACTTCCGCACTACCGATGTAACCGGAAACTGCAAACTCCCTCAGGGGGTAGAGATGGTTATGCCGGGAGATAGCGTGCAGCTTGAGGTAGAATTGATTACTCCGATTGCCATGGAGAAGGAATCGCGTTTTGCAATTCGCGAGGGCGGACATACCGTCGGCGCAGGGGTAGTTGCGGAGGTCATCACCTAATAAAAGTAACCAGAAACCAGTAACCAGAGTAGAGAAACAAAATCTGGTTACTGGCAACTGGCCTCTGGTTACTCCTAAAACGGAGTGAAGGCTATGCAAAAGATACGGATAAAACTCAAGGCATATGATCATCGCATACTGGATCAGGCGGTAACAGAAATCGTAGAGACAGGAAAACGGACCGGCGCAAATGTTTCTGGCCCTATTCCTTTACCGGTAAAGCGCGAGATTTATACGGTAAACCGCTCTCCGGTCATTGATAAAAAATCGCGGGAACAGTTTTATCTTATCACCCATAAGCGGCTCATCGAACTTACTGAGCCCACGGCTAAGACGATTGATGCTCTTCGCAAACTCAACCTGCCTGCGGGCGTGGACGTGGAGATAAAATAAGTGAGCCCCCACCGTTTTGGTTCGCTTTTGGTGAAGCAAAGCGAACCAAAACGAAACAGTGGGGGCGAACTTATCCCACAAAACAAAACGGCAGGGGCTCATTTAAAATGTCTAATTGTATACTTGGTAAAAAAATAGGGATGACTCAAATTTTTGATGAGTCGGGGAGGCAGACTCCGGTAACGGTTATTGAGGCCGGCCCTTGTCCGATAGTGGCGATTCAGGAGAAGAGCATTCAGATTGGTTTTGGCGATGTGCGGGAGAAATCGCTAAGTAAGCCGGTATTGGGAATCTATAAAAAGGCAGCCGTTAAGCCGCGAAAGATGCTTCGCGAGGTCCCTAAGGTTTCAGGAGGAGAGTATCAGATAGCGCAAGAGATCAGGGTTGACATGTTTAATCCGGGAGAAAAGGTGGACGTAATCGGTATTTCTATCGGTAAGGGTTTTCAGGGCGGAATGAAACGTTGGCACTGGTCAGGGGGCCCGAAAACCCATGGTTCAACCAGCCATCGCCGGGTCGGTTCAATTGGTTCATCTACCACGCCGGGAAGGGTGATCAAGGGCCACCATATGCCAGGGCATATGGGCAATATCCGGGTTACTGTTTCCGGCCTTAAAGTGGTCAAGGTTGATAGGGAAAATAATCTTTTAGCGCTTAAGGGCGCAGTTCCTGGCCATAAGAATAACTTTGTGCTCATTCGTAAAACCACTAAAAAGAGCCGTCAGGTTATCAAGCCGATTATTGCCGAGCAGAAGGCTGAGGCCGGTAAAAAAGATGCCAAGAAGCAGGCATCGGCGAAGAAGTAATAAAAATAGGTGTCAAAGTATCAAAGTGTCATTCGGCATTCGTCATTAGGAATTCGATATTTTAAAGATATTTTAAAGATATGTTAAAGAAATTGACGGTATACGATATACAAGGTAAGAAGATAGGTGAGATAGATTCTCTATTTAACGGCAAGGTAAATCCGGCGCTTATGGCGCAGGCAGTCCAGATGTATCTTGCGAATAAGAGGTGCGGCCTTGCTTCAACTAAAACCCGCGGCGAGGTATCCGGCGGCGGCAAAAAACCCTGGCGGCAGAAGGGAACCGGAAGGGCAAGGGCTGGCTCAATTCGTTCTCCTTTATGGAGACACGGCGGAGTTGTCTTTGGGCCGCATCCGCGGAATTTTCATTATGGCTTATCCCCAAAAATTAGAAATGCAGCTCTTTTGTCTGCGTTGAATGAAAAAAATAATCAGGAATTGATTCTGGTCTTAGATAAAATTGCGCTCCCTCAAGCCAAGAGCAAAGAGCTCAAGAAGCTGCTTGACGGACTTAAGATAAAAGAAAAGGTATTGTTCATCTTTAACAAGATGCAGGAAGATTTTCAAAAAGCAGCCAGAAATATACCGACGGTAGCCATGGCCATGGCTAGCGGTCTGAACGCATTGGATGTATTAAAAGCGAAAAAAATAGTTTTTTCAAGAGATGCGCTTGATTTTATCGCTGGGCGCCTCAAACCTATACCGTAAAAACTAATGACAGAAAAGAAACTGTATGATATAATCAAAACTTTATTGCGCACTGAAAAGGCAACCATAGCGGAAGGTTTAAGGAAGTATTTGTTCCTCGTAGCTTATGGCGCTAATAAAATTCAGATTAGAAAAGCTGTTGAAGAGATTTACGGGGTGAAGGTTGAGGCGGTCAATACAAGAATATCCGCGGGAAAATTACGCCGGGTGCGCCATCAGCCGGGATACGAGCCAGACCAGAAAAAGGCCCTGGTTACTTTAAAGGAAGGGAATAAGATAGAAACGACATAAGTGAGGACATAAGTTATGGAGCGAAGTGAACATAACTTATTTGTCCGAACTTATCCCCCCTTGATTTTGTGCAAAAAACTCACAAAATCAAAACAGGGGGGGTAAAATTCGCCCCGCCAACGGCAGGGGCTCATTTAAAATGGGTATTAGAAAATATAAACCTACGACTCCATCTTCGCGATGGACACAGTCCTCAGATTTTAAAGAGCTTACCGCTGGCAAACCGTATAAGCCGCTGTTAAGGCCGCAGAAGAAAACCGGCGGTAGAAATGTTTATGGCCGGATTACGGTAAGACACCAGGGCGGCGGCCATAAGCAGATGTATCGCTTGATTGACTTTAAACGGGACCGGATTGATGAGCTAGCTAAGGTGCTGACTATTGAATATGACCCTAATCGTTCAAGCAGGATTGTTTTAGTAGAATATCCTGACGGCCAAAAACGCTATTGTATTGCGCCCCTGGACCTAAAGCCCGGGGATACGATAATCAGCTCTTATAAACCGGAAATAGAGATTAAGCCGGGCAATTGCCTGCCGTTACGATATATCCCCCTAGGCGTATCTATCCATAATCTAGAATTAGTTAAAGGTAAGGGCGGGCAGATTATTCGCAGCGCAGGGACTCAAGCCAGCATTACGGCAAAAGAAAATGATACGGCGCATATCAGGCTGCCTTCAGGTGAAGTAAGATTGGTGCATTTAGACTGCCGCGCAACCATTGGACAGGTTTCCCATATTGAGCATGAAACAGTAACTATAGGTAAGGCAGGAAGGAAGCGCTGGCTGGGTATCAGGCCTACGGTCAGGGGCCTGGCAATGAATCCTGTTGACCATCCTCATGGTGGGGGTGAGGGAAAATCCGGACAAGGAAATCCTCATCCGGTTACCCCCTGGGGGAAACCGACCAAAGGCTTTAAGACGCGCAAAAAGCATAAATATTCGGATAAGTTTATAGTTAAGAGGCGCAGATAGCTTTTTGTAAGCGTGTTCGTTATCTTGAGTTCATAGAGTTCATAGAGTTCATTGAGTTCATAGAGTTTTAGAGTTCAAACTCAAGTAACTCAATAAGCTCAAATAACTCCCGAGCGAAGCGAGGGGATATGCCGCGTTCACTAAAAAAAGGACCTTTTATTGACGAGAAGCTGCTCAAAAAGCTCACCCAGGCAAGGGCATCAGGCAGCCGCCAGCCGATAAAGACCTGGTCCCGGCGCTCAACCATCAGCCCGGATTTTGTCGGCTTCACTATAGCGGTGCATGACGGCAGAAGACATGTGCCGGTATTTATTGTTGAGAATATGGTTGGCCATAAGCTTGGAGAATTCGCGCCGAGCCGGATATTCAGGAAACACGGAGGCGTAAAAGCCAAGAAGGCCGCTGAGAAGACGTAAATTCGCCCCGCCAACGGCAGGGGCTCATTAAAATGTTAGTTAAAGCCAGCGCAAAATTTATCAGGATCTCTCCCTCAAGATTGAGGGAAGTAATGAATTATATCAGAGGTAAGAGCGTTAGCGAAGCTGAAGGGCTCTTGCTTAACATTAGTAAGCGGGCAAAGGGCTATATTCAAAAGGTTCTCAAGTCAGCTATTGCCAATGCCAAGGTTAAGGGATTTAACCCGGGTCAGCTTTATGTTTCTAAGGTAACCGCAGATAACGGCCCGATCTGGAAGCGGTTTAAAGCCGCAGCCTTTGGAAGGGCAGCAAAGATACGAAAGAGAACAAGCCACATTACTATAGAGTTAGATCTTAAAAATAAATAGGCGAGGAATAAGAGGTAACACGAATGGGACATAAGGTAAGTCCGCTTTTACTGAGAATAGGTTATATCCAGGATTGGCGCAGCAATTGGTTTGCCAAAAAACAGGACTATGCAAAAGCTCTCTATCAGGATTTTCAGATCCGCAAATACATTAAAGAAAATTTCAAACAGGCGGGTATTGCTAAGATAGTAATTGAGCGGCTGGCGGATAAGGTTAAGATAAAGATTCATACCGCAAAACCAGGCATTATCATTGGCCGCCACGGCCAGGACATTGAAAGGCTGCGCGAGGATTTAACCGGGATGCTAAAGCAGGAGCTTGCCATTGATGTTATTGAGGTAAAACTACCCGCGGGAAACGCCCAATTGGTAGCTGAGAATGTGGCTCTACAGCTTGAGAAGCGCATTGCCTTTCGCAGAGCGATCAAGCGCGCCATCGAACAGGCAATGGCTCAGGGGGTAAAAGGAATTAAGATTTCAGCCGCGGGAAGGCTGGGGGGCGCTGAGATGTCCCGCAGGGAAAGCTATAAGCAGGGAAAGCTTCCCTTATCTACCTTGCGGGCTGACATTGACTATGGATTTAGAGAAGCGCTTACCACCTTCGGCCTTATCGGGGTAAAGGTTTGGATTTATAAAGGGGATGTGTTATTTCCCGTTAAGTCCCCCTCGGGGGACAGGCAGGCAGCCCGCGTTCTTTCAGAGCAAACGCAGCAAGGTGAGGTAGCATAGTATGGCTTTAATGCCTAAGAGAGTAAAATACCGTAAGTCGCAGAGAGGAAGCCGCGCAGGTGTAGCTGTCCGCGGCTGTGATATCAATTTTGGCGAGTTCGGATTAAAGGCGCTGGCAAACGGATGGCTCAAGAATACTCAAATAGAGGCAGTGCGCGTAGTTTTGGCCCGGCGCCTTCATGGCGGCGGTAAAATGTGGCTGCGGGTTTTCCCGGATAAATCGGTTACTAAGAAACCCGCGGAAACCAGGCAGGGAAAAGGAAAGGGAGAGCTTGACCACTGGGTGGCTGTGGTTAAGAAAGGCAAAATCCTTGTTGAATTAGGAGGCGTACCCGAAGGCCTGGCGCATGAAGCATTTCGTATGTGTGCCTATAAGCTGCCGTTTCCGGTCAAGTTTGTTAAAAGGCAGCATTAATTCGCACTTATAACTTATGTCGTGTTTCGCACTCCATAAGTTATGTGCTCATTAAAAATGAAATTTAAGGAATTAACTAATTTGAGCGGGCAAGAATTGATAGAGAAAGAGAAGAATCTTAAAGAACAGCTGCATAAACTCAATTACCAGCGCTATAGCGGCAGGGTAGAAAAGCCTCATAGCTTTACGATGTTAAGGAAAGATATTGCCAGGATCAAAACCGCAATAAAACAATCGGGATCTAAAAAGGGTTAAAATGCCGCAACTAAGAAGAAAAATAAGGACCGGGATTGTCCTCAGCGATAAGATGGATAAGACCATTGTGGTCAGGGTAGAAAGGATAACCCGCCATCCCCTATACAAAAAGACTATTCGTAAACACAAGAAGTTTAAGGTCCATGATGAGAAAAATAGCGCCAAGGCGGGTAACACCGTCAGAATTATTGAAACCCGGCCTCTCTCTAAAGAGAAGCGCTGGCGGCTGCTGGAAATAGTCAAATGAAGCCACAACTTAGCGAACGATAGTGAAGCTAAGTTGTTGGCTGAACTTATCCCCCCTTGATTTTGTGCAAAAAACGCACAAAATCAAAACAGGGGGGGTTCAATTCGCCCCGCCGTTGGCGGGACTCATTGAAAATGATTTTTCTTAAGACAATTTTAGATATTGCCGATAATACCGGCGCAAAAAAGGCATCATTCATAGGCGTCATAGGTAAGAAGAATTGCCGTTTTGCTGATATCGCGGATATTGTTACAGTGAATATCAAGGAGTCTGTGCCCGGGGCCGTAGTTAAGAAAGGCGAAAAAGCCAAGGCAGTAATTGTGCGGATGAAAAAGGCAATCAGGCGCAGCGATGGTTCATACCTGCGCTTTGACCGTAATGCCGCGGTAATTATTGATACTCAGGGCAACCCTAGAGGAACGCGCGTCTTTGGGCCTGTGGCCAGGGAACTGCGGGATAGAAATTTTATGAAGATTGTCTCCCTGGCGCCAGAAGTCATATAAGTGAGGCCACAACTTACCCCCCTGCATTCTTGCAGAATGCAAGAAGGGGGGGAATTCGCCCCTGCCGATTTGTTTCGCTTCACTCAACAAATCGAAACAGCAGAGGCTCATTAGGATGCTGCGAATTAAAAAGAACGACATAGTTATGGTTACTTCCGGAAAGGATAAAGGAAAGACCGGAAAGGTTTTATTTATTGCCCGAGATCTAACGCGCGCCGCTGTTAGCGGGATTAATCTGGTCAAAAAGCACATGCGCAAAACGCAAGAAAATCAGCAGGGTGGAGTTGTCCAGGTAGAAAGGCCGGTTTCGCTTTCAAATATTATGCCTTTTTGCAAGAATTGTAACCGTCCGGTACGGGTGGGTATTAGTATATCTAAAGATAAAACCAAACTGCGCATCTGCAAGAAGTGCAAACAACCGTTATGATTCCTCGTCTATTAGAAAAATACCGCAAAGAGATTATCCCTGCCCTGCAGCAGAAATTAGGCTATAAAAGCCGGATGCAGGTCCCGGCTCTCAGGAAAATAGTAATCAATATGGGCGTGGGTGAGGCGATTGCGGATATTAAGATGCTGGATAAGGCGCAAGAGGAGCTGGGCTTGATAACTGGCCAGAGGCCTGCTCTCTGTAGAGCCAAACAGGCGATCTCAAATTTTAAGACTAGAGAAGGCCTTCCCATCGGCTGTAAAGTGAGCTTGAGAAACAAGATGATGTATGAGTTTTTAGACCGCTTGATTAACGTGGCCTTAGCCAGGATCAGAGATTTTAGAGGTGTTCCGGCAAATTCCTTTGACGGACATGGGAATTACAGTCTTGGCTTGAAAGAGCAGAGCGCATTCCCGGAGATCGATGTAGATAAAATTCAGCGGGTGCAGGGGATGGATATTACGATAGTTACCAATGCCGCAAGCGACCAGGAGGCGTTTGAGTTATTAAAATTATTCGGTATGCCTTTTAAGAGTAAACAGGTGGAATAAAAATGGCTAAAGAATCACAAATAGCGCGCTGGAAAAGGCCGCAGAAGTTCTCTACCCGCAGGTATAATCGCTGCGCTATCTGCGGGCGTTCAGGCGGTTACTTAAGAAGATTTAAGCTTTGCCGCATCTGTTTCAGGGAATTAGCCTGGCAGGGCCTGATTCCGGGGGTCAAAAAAGCGAGTTGGTAAAGAAAAGTGTGTAAGTTTATTGAGTTCATAGAGTTTAAACTCTATGAACTCGAGTAACTCAATGAGTTCAAATAACTCCCGAGCGAAGCGAGGGTGAGATGGCACGGACAGATTTAACAGCGGATATGTTTACCATGATTCGTAATGCGATTATGGCAAGGAAAGAGGCGGCAGCTGTTCCTGCTTCTAAAATGAATAATGCAATCCTGGTAATTCTAAAAGACGAGGGTTATATTGATAATTTCAAAGAACAAGTTCAGGCCGGCGCAGCGAAGATGCTCAAGGTGTATCTAAAATATGAACCTCATTCCGGAGAGCCGGCAATAAAAGGCTTAAGACGTGTTTCCCGCTCGGGCTTAAGGATTTATTCTAAAAGCGCTAAGATACCCGCGGTCTTAAGAGGCTACGGCAGGGCAATAGTTTCTACCTCCCAGGGGTTAATGACTAACCTGCAGGCAAGAGAAAAAAAGCTTGGCGGGGAGATCATTTGCTATGTCTGGTAAGCGTATTCGTTGTTTGAGTTACTTGAGTTCATTGAGTTGCTTGAGTTTGAACTCTATGAACTCTATGAACTCTATGAACTCTAATTATGTCACGTATAGGTAAAAAACCCATTCCGATTAGTTCAGGGATTAAGGTTAATGTCGCTAATGGCGAAGTTTCTATTGAAGGACAGAAGGGAAGGCTTACCTTTGGCTTACCTGCCCGGATATCCTGCGAAGTAAAGGAGGCTCAGGTTTTTGTGAAATCACCCTTACAGAGCCGGTTAGATAAATCCCTCTATGGCTTAACCCGCAGTTTGCTTGCCAATATGATTAAGGGCGTAAGTGAAGGTTATGCCAGGGAATTAGAGATTCAGGGGGTGGGATTCCGCGCTTCTGTTTCGGGGAATACCTTGAGCCTTATTTTAGGTTTTTCACACCCGGTCAATTTCCCGATTCCGGCGGATATAAAGATTGAGACGCCAAAACCAACCCAGATC
>MHHA01000079.1:0-7895 GCA_001805845.1 Omnitrophica WOR_2 bacterium RIFCSPLOWO2_12_FULL_46_30 | reverse complement strand
CAGATCATCGTCAGGGGTATTGATAAGCAGAGGGTTGGAGAGGTGGCAGCGCAAATTCGCAGAATCTATCCGCCTGAGCCGTACAAAGGAAAAGGTATTCGTTACTCAGGCGAAATTATCCGTAAGAAGGTCGGAAAGTCCGCGGCTAAATAAATGAAGCCCAGACTTACGGAGCGAAGCGAACGCCTGCCTGCTCAAGCAGGCAGGTAAGTTGTATGTCCATTAAAAATGACTACAGTTAAAGAGGCAAAAAGAATTTCCCGGCATAAAAGAATAAGAGCAAAAATTAGAGGCACAGAGGAATGCCCGCGGCTCTGCGTCCATCGCGGCCTGCGCAACATGCAGCTTCAGTTGATTAATGATACAAAATCAAAGACGCTCCTTTCCTTATCAACAAGGGCGAAAGAGCTGCGGGATAAGCTTGGCTATTGCGGCAATCTAAAGGCAGCCACTCTCTTAGGTGAGATGTTCGCGCAAAAGGCAGCGGCTAAAGGTATAAAGAGAGCGGTTTTTGACCGCAGCGGTTTTGCCTATCAGGGAAGAGTAAAGGCGCTTGCTGAGGCTTTGCGTAAGGGAGGGTTAATTTTTTAGCTATGGAACAGAGGAGAAGAGAGCAATCGGAATTTATTGAGCGGGTGATTAGTATCAATCGGGTTACCAAGGTTACTAAAGGCGGGAAAAAAATGTCTTTCAGTGCCCTTATTGTCCTGGGCGATGCAAAGGGCAGGTTAGGCTATGCCCTGGGTAAGGCGCATGAGGTTGCCGATGCCATCCGCAAAGGCCTGCATATAGCTAAGAAGAACTGCTTTAGCGTGCCCCTTGCGGGAACAACAATTCCTTATGAAGTAATCGGGCATTATGGCGCAGCCAAGGTTTTGCTGAAACCGGCAGCTGAAGGAACCGGAGTCATTGCCGCCGGCTCTGTGCGGGCAGTCTGTGAGGCCGCGGGAATAAAAGATATCCTGACCAAAAGCCTTAAATCAAATAATCCCATTAATGTGGTCAAGGCAGTGATTGACGGTTTGAAGCAATTGAGGGCCCCGGTAAAACCTGAAGCCGCGCAATTAAAAGGTGACAAGACAAATGGCTCTTGAGTCGTTGAGCTCGGTAAAAGGCGCTCATAAGAAAAAGAAACTTTTAGGCCGCGGCCCGGGTTCAGGCCATGGGAAGACCTCCACGCGGGGACATAAAGGCCAGAGGTCGCGCTCAGGCAGGGATTTTTATCTGGGTTTTGAGGGAGGGCAGTCTCCCTTAATCCGCAGAATACCCAAAAGAGGTTTTCACCATAAGCCGGCCAGGCAATATCAGCTGGTAAACCTTAAAGGGCTAAGCAATTTTTCCGAAGGATCTCTTATTGACAGCAATGTTTTGGCAGAAAACAGGCTGATTAAGAATAGTAAAGGCCTGATTAAGATTCTCGCAGAAGGCAGGCTCACTCATGCGCTTACCGTCCGAGCTCATAAATTTTCTAAGGGTGCCATTGAGAAGATACAAAAGGCCGGCGGGAAAATAGAGATTATAGAATAATGCTCAACGCCCTGCAGAATATTTTTAAAATTCAGGACCTCAGGAGAAAGATTCTTATCACCTTAGGCCTGATTGCTGTCTATAGGTTAGGCAGTTTCATCCCTATTCCCGGGATTAACGCCCAGGAATTAGCGCGCTTCTTTGACAGTATTGCCAAAAGCCAGGGAGGCACCATATTAAGCATAATGAATATGTTCTCCGGCGGCTCATTAGAGAAGCTGACCATCTTTGCCCTGGGGATAATGCCTTACATTTCAAGCTCAATTGTTATTCAGCTGCTTACCGCGGTAATACCTGCCCTGGAAAAAATATCCAAGGAGGGCAGGGCCGGCCACCAAAAGATAAATCAGTATACCCGCTATGCGACAGTGGGCCTGGCATTAGTGCAGTCTTTCTTTATCGCTCTCTGGCTTGAGCATCCGGGGAGATTCTTAGAAGGCCTGAATATCGTGATGAATCCCGGCTGGGGCTTCAGGCTGATCACGGTAATTACCCTGACCACCGGGACTATCTTTATTATGTGGGTAGGAGAGCAGATTCAGGAAAGAGGTATCGGCCAGGGTATATCGCTGGTTATCGCCGCAGGAATTATTTCGCGTATACCGGTAGCCTTGCAGCAGCTTATCGGCTGGACTACTCAGAGAACCGACCAAACCCGCTATTTAACCCTGGCATTTATGGCGGCCTTATTGGCGGGGGTTATTTTTGCGGTTATTCTGGTTACCCAGGCGCAGCGCAAAATTCCCGTTCAGTATGCGCGCAGGGTGGTAGGCAGAAAAATCTACGGGGGCCAGTCAACGTATATTCCCTTAAAAGTAGACACCGCAGGGGTGATCGCGATTATCTTTGCCCAGTCCATCATTATGTTTCCGGCCACCATCGCCGCCTTTATTCCTAATGCCGCCTTCCAGAGATTTGCCGGGTCTATGGTAAGAGGAAGCATTTTCTATACGATTATTTACGCGGCTTTAATAATTTTCTTCTGTTATTTTTATACCGCGATTACCTTTAATCCGCAGGATATCTCGGATAATCTAAAGAAATACGGCGGTTTTATTCCGGGGATCAGGCCAGGCGCGCCCACAACCGAGTTTCTTGATTTTGTAGTTACCAGAATCACCCTCTTCGGGGCGGTATTCATCGCCATTATTGCCATTTTTCCCGATTTCATTATGGCGCGATTCAAGGTGCCCTATCTTATCGCATCATTTTTTGGAGGCACGGGGATCTTGATTGTTGTTGGCGTAATGCTTGATACTATTAAGCAGATTGAGTCTCAATTATTGATGCGCCACTATGAGGGGTTCATTAAAAGCGGACGCATTCATGGAAGGCGTTAATCTGTGTAATCATTTTAATCCCGCACCCAGTCCCGCCACAAGGCGGGAAAAAGTCAGAAACCGCGGCTCTTAAGCCGTGGAGCTTCATATGATGATTATTTTGATGGGAGCCCCTGGCGTAGGCAAAGGAACGCAGGCAAAGGTCTTAAGCCAGAAATTGAAATTAAGGCATATATCAACCGGCGAGAGCTTGCGCCAGGCAATAAAACAGAATACTTCGCTTGGAAGCAAAGCAAGGCAGTATGTTGAATCCGGCCGGCTCGTTCCGGATCGGCTGATTACCAGGATGGTCATCCAGCGGCTTTCCCGCAGTGACGTAAAAGTTGGGTTTATACTTGACGGTTTTCCCCGCAATATACAGCAGGCAAAGGACCTGGACAATTTTTTGAGCGCTAAGATTACCCGCGGTTATCTGGTCATCTATTTAGATGCCAGCGAGAAGACGCTCATCCAGCGGCTTTCCGGCCGCAGGCTATGCAATAAGTGCCAGGCGGTATTTCACTTAGTTAATATGCCTCCTAAGAAAGATATGCGTTGTGACTTCTGCGGGGCTGAGCTTTACCAGCGCCCTGATGACAAAGAAGAGACGATTAAAAACAGGCTTCAGGTTTATCAGGAACAGACTCAGCCGGTTATTAAGTATTATGTGAAGAAGAATCGCCTGCTGCGTATAGACGCAAATAGAGGGCTTAAGCCGGTGCTTAATGAGTGTTTGAAGCTTTTAAAAAGAAAGGGATGATTTTTATAAAGTCTGCCTCTGAAATAGAGGCAATGCGAAAAGCCGGCCGCGTTTTAGCCGGGATAGTTGACAAATTACGCAGCAAAATAGCTGTTGGTATTTCAACTGAAGAAATTGATTGCTTTGCCGAGGAGTTAATCTTAGAGGAAAATGCCCTCTCGGCATTTAAGGGATACCGCGGATTTCCCAAGAGTATCTGTGCCTCTATTAATGAAGAGGTGGTGCACGGCATTCCTTCAGGCAGGCGGTTAAGAGAGGGGGATTTGTTTAAGCTTGATATCGGCATAAATCTAAACGGTTATTTTTCTGATTGCGCCATTACGGTTGCCGTAGGCAGCGTCAACGGGCGCAGGCGGCGGTTAGTTGAGGCAACCAAGAAGGCGTTAGACCTGGGTATTGCCCAGGCAAGGGTTAATAATCATCTTATGGATATTTCCGGGGCAATCCAGAGTTATAGCGAATCACAGGGATTTTCGGTAGTCAGGGATTTTGTAGGCCATGGCATTGGCCGCGATATGCATGAAGCGCCTGAAATTCCCAATTTCGGGCAGTCGCATACGGGTGAGCTTTTAAAAGAGGGTATGATTTTAGCTATCGAGCCGATGGTGAATATGGGAGGCTGGGAAGTCAGGCTCTCTGATAATGGCTGGACCGCAGTGACAAAGGATAATTTACCGTCAGCGCATTTTGAACATACGGTTGCCGTTACCGCAGGGGGCCCTTTAATACTTACGAAATAAGAACAAATGCCTAAAGAAGAAGCTTTAGAAGTTGAGGGCGTGATAAAAGAATCCCTGCCGAATGCGATGTTCCGGGTGGAATTGGATAACGGCCATGCGGTGCTGGCTCATGTTTCGGGAAAGATGCGTATGCATTTTATCCGTATATTGCCAGGCGATAGAGTTAAATTAGAGTTATCCCCTTACGATTTAACCAGGGGAAGGATAACCTACAGGGTTAAATGAATCCCGCACCTTCTAAATATTCAAAGATTTTAAGAATTAAAGATATGGGACATATAAGATACAGATTAAGTATGAATAAGAAAGAAGGTACGGGGTGAAGGTCAAATCATCGGTAAGAAGGATCTGTGACCGCTGCAAGATAATCCGCAGGAAGGGCGTGGTGAGGGTTATCTGCAGCAATCCGAAACATAAGCAGAGACAAGGATAATTGATTGTGTAATGTGTAATGCAGCACGTTACACCTTAAACGTTACGCAATAGTATTAAGTGAGGGGATAATATGGCAAGAATTTTCGGTATAGACCTGCCTAAGCACAAAAGGATAGAGATAGCGCTTACTTATCTTTATGGTATCGGAAGAACCTTATCTAACAGGATACTAAAAGCGGTTGCCATAGATCCTAATAGGCGGGCTAAGGATTTAAGCGATGAAGAGGTTTCTAAGATTGCGAATTTCATTCAGAAAGGCGGATATAGGATTGAGGGTGAATTACGCCATGAGATTTCAGCTAATATTAAGCGTCTTATGGATATCGGTGTCTGGCGCGGGATTCGCCATAAGAAGGGGCTTCCGGTAAGAGGCCAGCGCACCAGGACTAATGCCCGCACCCGTAAGGGGCCGCGCAAGGGCGGACATACCGTCGGAAAGAAAAAGGAAGAAACAAAGCCTGCGGCAAAGGCAAAAGCGTAAGAAATGAATGCAAATACGGAGAAGATAAATGGCGACAAAAGAAAAGGCGCGTAAGAAAAAGCTCGCAAAAGGTATTACCCAGGGCGTTGCTCATATACTGGCCAGTTTTAACAATACTATCGTCAGCATCACTGATAAGCGCGGTAACGTATTGGTTTGGTCAACTCCCGGGATAGTCGGTTTTTCCGGTTCAAAGAAGGCTACTCCCTTTGCGGCCCAGGTTAGCGCAGCGGATGCGGCCAGGAAGGCAAAGGATATTGGTTTAGAGTCGTTAGAGGTGTATGTAAAGGGCCCTGGCTCAGGACGGGAATCCGCAATCAGGGCTCTCCAGGCAGCAGGATTGAACATTACGCTCATTAAAGACACAACTCCAGTTCCTCATAATGGCTGCCGGCCGCAGAAGAAACGTAGAGTCTAACCAGAGAAACATAAGCAGAAACAGGGCTAATTGAGTTTATTGAGTTCATAGAGTTCATTGAGTTAAACTCAAGCAACTCCGAGAGGAGCGAGGTTATGGCAAGATATGTGGGAGCAGATTGTCGGCTATGCCGTAGAGAAGGGTTAAAACTTTTTCTGAAAGGCATACGTTGCTATACGGAAAAATGCGCTATTGCCAGGAGGGCATACGCCCCTGGCCAGCACGGCGCAGGCAGTAAAAAGGGCTATCATAAGCTTTCTAATTATGGAGGACAGCTCAGAGAAAAGCAGAAAGTAAAGAGAACTTATGGAGTAATGGAAAGGCAATTCAGGCGCTACTTCCAAATTGCCTCAAAGACAAAAGGTGTAACCGGTAAGATCCTTTTACAGCTTTTGGAAAGACGTTTAGATAACGTCGTCTTCAGGATGGGATTTGCGCTTTCGCGGGATGCGGCCCGCCAGGTTACTAACCATGGCTGGGTTTTTGTTAATCAAAAGAGAGTTAATGTGCCATCCTATCTTATTAAAACCGGCGATAGTATTGAACTGAAGGCTAAGCCGAAGGGCTTGGAATATATCCGCCAGAATATCAAGCTGGCTGTAGAACGCGCTAAGCCGCCATGGTTAGATGTGGATAGCGAAAAGTTGGCGGGGAAGGTATTGCGATTGCCTGAAAAAGATGATATTTCAATGCCCATTCAGGAGCAATTGATTGTAGAGTTGTATTCTAAGTGAGCCCCCACCGTTTTGTTTCGCTTTTGGTGAAGCAAAGCGAACCAAAAGCGAAACAGTGGGGGCAAACTTACCCCCCTTGATTTTGTGCAAAAAACGCACAAGATCAAAGAAGGGGGGATTAATTCGCCCCGCCAAAGGCGGGGCTCATTAAGGAGAAAAGATATGGGAATTAAGTGGAGAGATTTCCAGATGCCCAAGAGGCTTGAATGTGACGAATCTACCTATACGCAGACCTATGGAAAGTTTAACGCGGAGCCCTTTGAGCGAGGCTATGGCGTCACCTTAGGCAATTCCTTACGCAGGGTGCTGCTTTCTTCCATTGAGGGAGCAGGGGTAACCAATATCAAATTTGGTTTAAGCCAGCATGAATTTTCTACCATACCCGGGGTTGTTGAAGATGTAACAGAGATGATCCTCAATATCAAAAAATTAGTGCTCCGCCTGCATGCAAAGACTCCCAGGACAATCTGGATAAAAAAAGATAAGAAGGGAGCGATAACTGCAAAAGATATTGAGACCGACGAAACGGTTGAGGTAATTAATCCTGATTTGCATATCGCAACACTTACAAAAGACGCCAAGTTTTCGCTTGAAATGGAGGTTGCCAGGGGGAGAGGTTATGTCCCGGCAGAGCTGAATAAAAAAGAAGATCAGCCAATCGGAGTTATTGCCATAGATTCCATCTTTAGCCCGGTAATCAAAATGGCATTTGCCACAGAAAATACCCGCGTAGGACAAAGGACAGATTATGACCGTCTCATCCTGGAAATATGGACAAACGGCGCGATGAACCCGAAGGATGCTATGCTCTACGCATCAAATATCCTGCAGCGGCACCTGGATGTATTTGTAAATTTCGGCAAGCTTCCGGATGAAGAATTTGAGCAAGAGCCCCAGATGAGCGCGGATGAGATTGTCTTGTATGAAAAGCTGAGGCTTCCGATATCAGAGTTAGAACTAACGGTAAGGGCCGCCAACTGCTTCCGGGAGGAAAATATCAAGACCATCGCCGATTTAGTTAAACGCGCCGAAGATGAGATGCTCTCCTTGCGCAACTTTGGCAAAAAGTCGCTTGCGGAAGTCAAGGAATTACTTGTCGGCATGGGCTTGAGTTTAGGGATGAAGGTTGACACTAAGAAGCTAAAACAGAAGTAAGTGAGGACGTAACTTATCCCCCCTTGATTTTGTGCAAAAAACGCACAAAATCAAGGGGGGGTAAATTCGCCCCGCCAAAGGCGGGGCTCATTTAATATGCGCCATAGAGTAAAGACTGATCGCTTAGGTAGATTTAGCAGTTTACGAAAGGCAACCATTAATACGCTTACCCGCGCTGTGCTTATCAACAGCTCTATCAGGACTACCTATGCCAAGGCAAAAGCTGCGAGCAGCCAGATAGAGCATCTGATAACCTTGGCTAAGGCGAATACCTTAGCCGCCAAACGCCAGGCCTATAGAGTGCTTTTAGACCATAAGCTGGTAGC
>MHHA01000078.1 GCA_001805845.1 Omnitrophica WOR_2 bacterium RIFCSPLOWO2_12_FULL_46_30 | reverse complement strand
TTGTTTTGTTTCTCTTTTTCTATTTTCTACTTTCATCTTATCAATAATAGTAACTATTACTAACAATAGATTAACAAAAAAATAAGCTTTGTCAAGGAAAAAAATTTCATTAACGAAACTTTTCCTTGATTCTTCGGCAATGCCTGCCTGCGGTAGACAGGTGCCAAGGAATCAAAGCTGACTACGATGGGCTTGAGGGATTCTCTATACCCATTTCCTCCAAATAATCAACCGCCTGTTTAAGATAGGCGGCCTGGTGGTGGCTCTTTAAATGCTCTAAGTGGGCCTTGATAACATTTTTCCCTTGCTTTACAATATTCGCCATAACACTTCGCTCATCGTATTCCTGCGCTTCCCGCTCAAGAATGGTAATCGCCCCCAGCGGGCAATGGCCAAGACAGGCGCCCAGGCCGTCGCAGAACAAGTCGCTGACGAGCCGCGCCTTGCCATCAATAATCTGCAGCGCTCCCTCGGGACAATTCGGGATGCATAAACCGCAGCCATTACATTTATCCTGGTCAATTTCTATAATTTGTCTTTTCATAATCAGTTACTCCGTTAGCGGCAAGCCCCGTTAGACACTGCAGCACCAATGTAAATGCGAATGGGGTGTCTAACGGGGCAAGGGCTGATAAGCGATTACCGCCAAAGCTAAGAATACCAACGTATGGAACACTTCAACATAACCAATGGTGCGTATGGGTATGGGATTTTTATAACGCCGGCTGACTGACCATAATACCCTTAAGCTAATAGGCGCCAGGGCAAGCGGAGCCTGGGATGGCAGAAGATTGTCTCTGGCCAGGCCAAAGGTAATCAAAAACGCTGCTATATGAAAAACCAGCGAAGACATCCCGGCCTTCAGGCGCTCAAAGAAAATACCTTGAGCCTCAGCGCATTTTCTGTTTAAATAGCGCACCCGAAAAATACTTCCTGCAAAGAAGAAAAAGCAGAGCAGCCAAAGGCCAAATGTTCTTAAAGAATAAATCCCCCGGCTTGTATATTCTACGGCTGGGGCAACCAGGCTTAAGCCGAGTATGTTAGTGAATTCACCAACAAAAGTCAAATCCCTGCCTTTTTTAGCCAGCGCCAAGCTCAAAGCTATTATTGCAAACGAGGCGATTCCTAAGGGAATGAGGAGCCAGCGCCTGTATTTAATAACCAGCAAGGTTGCGCCTAATAGAGAGATGGCTAAAAAGAACACAAGCCAGGCAAGCAGATTTTTCCTCACCGTATTAGAGACGGAGAGTTTAAAATACTCGCCTGCTGTGTGCCGTCCTAAGAAAACAGACAGGACTACGAATAAAAGCAGTATTGACTCAATGCCGAAGTCTCCCGCGAGCGAGGCGCCGAGAATAAAACTGGCAATGAGAATTGACCAGGCGCCAGGCTGTTTTGGTATGACTATGAGACCCACTCTTCCGAGAGAACATCTCCCTGCAGGCTGACCACAATAGACTTGAGGGGAATTTTTCTCTTGGCCTGGGACGCGCCTGCCTGGGCAGTGGCTACTAAGCCGGCGCAGCAGGGAACCTGCATAGTCATAACGGTGAGGGTGTTGATTTTGGCATCGTCAATGAGGGATTGAATCTTCTCGGCGTAAACCTCCTGGCCCTCATCAAGCTTAGGGCAGGCAATGGCAATACTTTTACCTTTGAGATAATCCCTGTGAAAATCCCCTACGGTATAGGCAACGCAGTCAGCAGATAAAAGTACATCTGCCTTTTGATAATAGGGCGCCATCGGGGATACTAAGTGCAGCTGTATCGGCCACTGCCTTAACTCCGAGGCCCTCTTTCCTGATTCATCGCCTTTGGTTTCCTTGTTATCCCGGAAGTCCTGCATACGGCTACCGGGGCAGCCCTCCATTCCATGTCCGTGCATTTAACCTACCTCCTTTTGTTTAGGGTATCTTCTACTTGCTTGACAAAATCCTGATAGCGTTTCTGGAAATCGTCAGGCAAGGAAGCATCCTTTTCGCTAAACTCTACGTAGAGCTTTCCTACGTCGCTCGTAGATAAACCCCGGTCAATCCAGGGATAGAGTATTTCATCCTCCTTCTTAATATGCTGGGTAAGCAATTCCTTATACCCCTTAAGATGTTCAATTACCCACGCCTTATCTTTAGCCCTTGCGCCTTCAATAATTTGTTTAACGTGGTTGCGGCCGGTGGTATGGTCTTCCAGCATTACCTTGATGATATCCAGGTCTTCGCCAATCCTCTTGAATAAGACGTCTTCTTCCTTCAGATGATGATATTTATCCGCATAATTCCTGATAAAATCAACACAATCCAGAATAAGCCCGAAATCCGGCTCTTTAGAGGAATCAACCAATGCGCACAGTGGCTCAATAAGCGCGATGAAACGTTTGATTAAAACATGCTCATCCACCAGCTTCTTTATTGGGGGAGAGTATTTTATTTCTCCCTGGGGCCTAACCGCTCTTTGCCGTAGCGGGCGTTTCTTTACCTCTTTGCCGGGAAAAACCACCCTTTCAATCTCATAGAGCAGCTCTGCCTCAACCTCAGGGCTTAGGTTATGTATCTCAATGATGTCTTTTAAAAGACAGGAGCCAACGGAGCAGGTAGTGCATCCGATATTATAACGCTCTAAGATTTTGCCTACTTCAGGATACTGCGCAATTATATATTTGATATTTTTATTTAAAAATTCTTCCATGGAATCTTCCTTTTTCTAAAATAAATATACCACAAGAAGAGAATTTTTGCCTTGACTTAGGTCAAAGTGCAGAAAAATAATTTTATCCCGCGGAAAGCCTGCGCAGGGCTTCTTTATCCAGAAGGGTTATGGTTGGACCATTAAGAGAAACTATCTTTTTTGCCTTTAACTTTTTCAGGTTGCGGGATAAGGTCTCCGGGGCAGCGGCTAATTTCAAAGCCAAATCTGATTTTTGCATATCCAATTCAAAGGTGTTTTTCCCCTTTTCTTGAGCCAAATTCAATAGATATTTACTCAAGCGGCCCAGCACATCCCGCAGGGATAAATCCTCAATGGTGTCCACAAAGCGGCGCTGACGGCTGGCAAGCGCGCCAAGCATACGCATCCCGATTTCAGGCTCTTCTTTGAGCATCTCTAAAAATGCTGTTTTGGGAAAGAAAAGCAAGGAGCTGTTACTCAGCGCTTGAGCATAGGCGGGATAATTTTGATTGGAGAAGACCGCCACACCGGCTACGGTATCGCCGGGTAAGCCGATGCGCAGGATATATTCTTTTCCTTGCGCGGATAACTTGTAAATCTTTACCCTTCCTTCGGCAACGATATAGAATCCCGAGGCCGGCTCGCCTTCAGAAAAGATTAACGCTCCTTTCTTATATCTTTTTACAATTACCGCGCGGCTGAGGCGGGAAATCTGAAAGCTATCCAGGCAGCTAAACAAATCGTTCTTTTTGAGCTCGCTTTCTATGTCTATATGCATATGTTAATTAATCCTGTAAGCTGCCAATGCCTCTTCATTTTTAGGGCTGACGATAAATTGATATTCCTGCAGGGGATTCCTCCGGCAAAGGATTTTTGTTTGTGTATCTGCCCCGTCGCAGTATTTGGCTACCATCCTTGAGCAAAGCTCTAAAATTGAATTATCCGCGCTCTTTGCCCTTAAAAGCGCCGATGGCCCGGCTAATTCCAGCGGCTGAAAGAAAAAATCATTCTCTTCTTTTAAAGAGGCGAGGCGGTTATTCTCCGGCTCATTCCTTCCCACGATCAATTTTGCGAGCTTACTCACGCGAAAATGCCTGCCGATTTTAAGCAGTTGGATATCCTTTAAATTCAGCTCGTCGTATTGCATCAAATCCTTCAAGCGGCGGCTGAACTCAGGGTCGGTCAAAAGGCACCCGCCGCTGGGGCAGGGGTAGTCCTTTATCCCCAGCGAAGATGCCAGGGCAATCTGCTCCTTTCTTCCTCTTCCGCTTATCGCCAGCAGTTTTTCTCTCTCAATCCAGCCCATTTTCTCCGGAATTGTCGGCTCTAAAACTTTTGCGGATAAAGGCCGCACTACCAAACCCTCTAAACCAGATTCTTTTTCAATCAGCTTCATTGCCGCTAATCTCTGTGACATCGGCCTTTGGCCTAAAACTTCACCAGTAATCACAAATGAGGCGCCTTCCTTAGCCATTGCCTCTTTGGCCTTTTTAAACAAAAGTATGCGGCAGTCAAGGCAGGGATTCATATGCGAGCCATAACCATGCTTGGGCTTTTTGACTATTTCCAAGAATTCCGTAGCTGTATTTATGGCAATAATTTTTACGCCTAACTCCTGAGAAACCCTCCCTGCCTCATGGCTGCAGGAGCCGTCTGCTTTTTTGCGGTTACATAGGCAAAAAGGGCTGCGGGTATTCAGGGCAATTAAGTCAACGGCCAAATCTTTAATTATTCTGGCGGCCAGGGTGCTATCTAAGCCGCCGGAGACAAGGGCAATTGCTTTCATTTAAAGATATTATAAAGGCAAGAAATCAGTTCGTCAAGCCCGCACTAAGCGCACATAAATGCAGGAGGCAAGCTCTTTGTCAATGGCAAATTGGGACTGGCCTAATTGCAGGACATAGGAAGGAAATTTCTGGAGGAGGCTTGCGGACATTCCCGGCAATATTCCTATACTCATTAACTTTTGCATTTGAGAGCTGTCTTTGGTGTGCAGATAGGCAATTTCTCCCCTATCTTTTACTTCCAATTCTGAAAGGGCAGAGACGAATTTCATTTGGCCTTTTTTTGCTTTTTCCTGACAGCATCTTCCGGGAGGTATCAGTTTTCCGTGCGGACAGACCTTGGGGTGGCCTAAAATGGTGCAGACATTATCTTCTAAGCCTTCGTGCAGGAGATGTTCAAATTTACAGCTTGCTTCATTGATAATCTGTTTTTTAATATCCAGCACATCCACCATAAGCCGCTCTGCCAGGCGGTGCCTGCGTAAGGCGGCATGGGCTTCTGTCTTGCCTTTATCTAAAAGATGGATATGGTCAGCGTCCCGGCGGATAAATCCTAATTTTATCAATTCTTCAATTGCCGGGTCATCGCGGCTTACCCCTAAATCTAAGGGCCTCCTGCCTTGCTCCTCCATCTGCACCGCAAGCGCTTCTAAGACTTCTTCTGCATGTTCTGATAACATTTTAACCTCTCCCTCTATTATTATAAAGATATGTGTAAGAAATTCAAGATAAGATTTACAAGATAACCGATACTAAAAGAGAAGAACAAGATAAATACGGACATCGCAATGCCCATTCTTATGCCGCGTTCTTTTACGTTCATCAATAATTGCGCAATGCAAGGCAGGAATAAAGTCAGAGTAACGCAGGCAACTACTAATTGATTGCCGGAGAGCAAACCTATTTTTTTCAAATCATACAATCCTGCCGCGCCGTAATCCCGGCGGAAAAATCCAAATAAAAAGGCAACCGCGGCCTCACTTGGCAGGCCTAACCAAGAAATGGGATGCTCTAAAATCCGCACAAAAAAGTCAAATATCCTGGTTATCTGGCCCAGCCAGATTAAAAGTGAAGCAAAGATAAATAAGGGGAATATTTCCTTAAAATACCATTTTAGCCGGCTATAGGTTTTACGCAGGACATTTGAAAATTGGGGCAGGCGTAGCGGCGGTATCTCCATATAAAAAGTAGGAAGCTCTCCAGGCATAATCTTTGTCGCTAAAAATCCTACGAGCAAAAAAACAAAAATAATTACCCCAAGCCATACCACTAAACCTAATGGCCTGCCTTCAAGTAAGGCCAATATTACGCCCATCTGTGCTGAGCAGGGAATAGCCAGCGCAAGCAGTAAGGTGGCAATTATCCTTTCCCGCTTGGTAGGGAGTGTGCGCGTGACCATCGTGGCCATAGTATCACAGCCAAAACCTAACACAAGAGGAATTACTGCCCGGCCGGAAAGGCCGATTCTCTTAAAGAGCTGGTCAACAAGCATTGCCAGGCGCGGCAAATAGCCAGTGTCTTCTACAATGGCAAAAGCAAAGAAAAATGTCGCCACAATAGGCAGGATTATCGCAAAGGCATAGCGCACACCAAGAGTAATTACGCCGTACTCGCCAACCAACAGGTCCTGCAAAAGCTTAAAAGGCAATACCGCATTGACCCATTGCGTCACCCAGGGATTAATGTAATTTCCAAAAATCTTATTCTCTAAAAAATCAACTAAAAATCCTGCGCCAAAGGTCCCCACGAATTTATACAAGCCGTAATAAAGGACAAATAAAAGAATTGGGCCGCCGGTAAGAGGATTCATCATAATCCGGCTTAGCCGCTCCTGCATGCTTATAAGAGGACTCTTTCCAAAGCTCATTATGCGGCTTGTGATTTGATTGGCTTCGCTTTGACGCCTCAAGCTGATAATGTAATTAAGCGGCTGGGTATAATGTCTTTTTGCCTCCTGAATAATTCCTTCTATCAGAGGAAAGTTCTGGACGTCTTTTTCTTGAACGCCTTTTAAGATTTCCTGGTCCTCTTGTAAAAGCAAAAGGGCGAGAGCGCGTTTAGAAATTTTATAATCCTTGCTGGTTAATAGTTCAGTGATTTTAGCAATATACACCTCTAAGGTGTCGCTATATCCGATAGCACAACCGCCTGTGGATTCGTTTTTTTTAGGATTTTGCTCTGGCATAGCTTTCTATTCTTCCTCTTAACACATCCATGCCTTTTCCGGTGGTAGAGACTGCTTCAACCACAGGAATGCCTAATTCTTTTTCTAAATGCCGGCTGTCAATCCTTATCCCTGCCTTTTGCGCCTCATCCATAATATTTAAAACCAAAATAACCGGTAAACCCGCTTCCAAGAGTTGCAAGGTGAGGGTGAGCATCCGCTCTAAATTCTTGGCATCAATCATATGTAAGATTACTGCGGGCTGTTCATCTAATAAGATTGAGCGCGCCACCCTTTCTTCTTCGGTGATGGGAAGCAAAGAGTACATCCCCGGGGTATCAATAACCTCAAACTCCTCATCGCCGATTTTTCCCTTCCCCCGGGAAACCTCAACCGTAGTCCCTGGATAATTAGAAACAGTAGCATAACTTCCGGTAAGATTATTAAACAATACGGACTTGCCTACATTAGGCGAACCCACTATGGCAATTTTACGCATCAAAAACCCTTCCTCAATTCTTCAGTAATTTCTAAAGCCTTTCTCACCGCAGAGGCGGCGGCCTGTGAGGAAATGGTTGCCGAGGTAACCGCATCAATATCCCTGCCCACTGCTACATCGTCTTTTAAGGATTTACCGCGGAACTGCCTGAGGAAAGACCTGCGCTTTATCTCAGAGCCGAAAATATCGCGGAATTCCAGAACATAGGCCCCTAAAACCTTTCCCTGCGTATCAATACCTATCAAAAAGGTGATCGGCTGAATCTTTCCCTTTTCATCCAACACAATCGCCCAGCCCAAAACGTCGCCATTCTTCGAAACGGTATATACGCCAAACTCCTGATTATCTAAAATATGGCTTTCTTTCTTGTATTCCTGATACGCGGGAAAAATCTGTTTTATTGCCTCCTCGGAGCTGATATAAACCTCTGCCCAGGAAAAAGTAGAAGTCAAGCATATAACTACCAGAAAGGAAAAAACTATTTTTCTCATGCATTCGACTTTCCTTAAATCTTAATTTGCGTAGTCAATGTATAACCCTGTTAACCTACGAGGTTAACAGGGTTTATTAGAATCCGATAGCCATTGAAGCCATCGCGCCTTCTTTATCGCCCCGCTCCAAAACCTCATTTTTTGACGAATTCCACTGGTATTCTAATTTAAAGACCCAGCTTTCAATGGGCCGATAATTGAGGCCTAAGGTAAAACGGCTTTCCTTATTATTCCCATTTCCCGTATCGCCGTCGTCACCGATATCCACCCAATCATAGCGGCTTGTCAAGGTAAACTTGGGGTCTTTAAAGCCCCTGCCTAAGAAGGTAGCATTCAAGAACTTAGGCCAGAAATGATAACGCGGCTCAATATAAAATCCCCGCATAAATTTGGGAGCGCTCACCGCAGCGGTTGCATTATCATTATCATGGTCAACTAACGCGCCATCTTCAAAATCCCAATAGGCAAAGTCTCCCACCAGCTCAAAAGGACCGCGCTTAAAGTTTACATCCGCACCGATGCCCAAGAGGTCGTCATTACCATTTCGCGTTGCGGACCCTGCACGGCCGTATTTGCCAAAATATGTGGTAAGCCCCATTTCTAAATTACGGTTAAGCCCCAAACCAAGCCTGGCCACAAAATCTTTGGCGTTATTAAGGTCATTGCTGGCTGAACCTCTGGCATCCCTCAACCCTGTATCTGTAATATCTTCATCCAAACCATTGACCACATATGCTTCATAGTTAAGATAAAAATCAGGAAGGAGCTTCCAGTTTAGCGTTTCGCCGATTGGCAATTCGCCTAATAAGCCAAAGCCGGCATCGGTCCAAGTAGAAGGAATTACCCTGCGGGCCACAAGCGGCCTTTCGGTCAAATCCTGGATGTCATCATCATGTAAAAGATTAAACCTCCCAAAAGGAACCAAAACAATTCCCCCTTTTAAGCTCATCCAATCATTTATGTTATAGCTCATCCAGGCCTGCTCTAACTTTGCCTCACCGTTACCTCCGGGGTAATTGGTTCCTCCGTGCTCAATCTCATATTCGCTATAAAAAAGCAGCCTTTCGTGCGGAATAGCCCCTAAATTGATGATAAAGCGTGCCTGGTCAAAAGTAGAATTGGAATTTTCAAAATTCTCAAACTCAATACTTCCATAACCTCCTACGCTGACATTGCCAAAGCCAGAAGGATTCTTGATTAAAAGCCCGCCTTTTCCAAAAGGCCCTTCATAGCGGCCGACATACTCTGCGCTTATAGTCTTTTCTTCTATCCTTTTTTCAATCTTCTGTTCCAAATCCTCTTTTGCCGTTTCCTGGTTTTTGGCTATAACGTCAATTTTGTCCTGGAGCGCTTTTAGCCTTGCTTCATAATCCTGGCGCAATTGCTGTATCAACTGCTTTAACTCCGCAACTTCATCAGCAAAGACGAAACCGCTTGCCTGGGTTAGGTAAAATATGCTGGCAAGCAAAATTAAAACTACTCTTCTTAACATCTTAACCCTCCGCTTCTTGCAACTATACCTCTGGCATTTATCCAGTCAGCATATTTAATGATTAGCGTCTGCCTCCCCGCACTCTTGGGGGTCAGCCATTTTGCCAATGCGAATCTTTTCGTGTTTTTCTACCGAAACAATATGGCCGTCCTGGACCTTGATGATAACCTCGCCAAACCTCAGGTCTTTAACGACGGTAAATATTCGCTTAATCGCGGTTTCAGTGATGCTCATTTTGCTATTCAAATCTATTGCTTTAAAGAGCACTTTTGGCAATAGCCAAAGATGTCCATTTTATGTCTAATCGGATTAAACTTATGTTTGCGGGCGAGTTTCTCCTGCAATAGCTCAATGTCAGGGTCAAAGACCTCAAAAAACCTGCCACACTTAAGGCAAATCAAATGGTCGTGGTGTTTATGGCCGAACTCATGTTCTAAGCGCAAAACCTTATCGCCAAGATCCGCTTCCCGGGCTAAGCCTGTTTCTTGAATCAGCTTTAATGTCCGGTAAACTGTGGTATATCCGATATCAGGGTGGTTACGCCGGACAATCAGATACAATTCATCACAGGTTATGTGTTTTTCTGTTTTTAAAAAGGCCTCCACTATCTTGAGGCGCTGGCTGGTAACCCTCAGGTGGATTTTCTTGAGCTCACCCCGGAATAACTCTATTTCTTTCTCCATAATTATCTCGGGCGCAAATAAAAACGCTTTCCTAACCACTGTCCCGACAAATTGGGATCCCGACCTTTTTGTCGGGAAAAATCGTGGAAGGTTATCGTGCGATAAGGTTCTTCTTGAAATTGAAATTCATTTTCAATTATACTGTAAAAAAAAAATCTGTCAAGAAAAATCTGCAGTTCTGACAGAAACTGTGACAGATTTTTCGCAGCCCCCCCTGCTTTGTTTTGTTGAGCGAAACGAAACAAAACAAGGGGGGAAGCATATAATTTCCTATGCTATCAAGCTTTTTTTAAAATTTAGTTTGCGGCGAAGACTATCTACGCAGGGGGATCTCTTCGGAATGGAGGTTTTAGAAAGTCAGTATTTTATCCGATTCGGCAACTATCCTATACATATCTTTCATAGTGGAAATGGGGCAGAGATTTGAACCGGAGCTATTTCTTTGTTTTAAACAGGTGCCGCAGGCAAATATTTTACCTCCTGAATTCAAGAATTTTTCTGCCTGCTCAATAATATTAAATTGCTCGCTGCTTACGCCCTCGTACTCAACGCCTTTACCGATAAGAAACACGCTGACTGTATCCTTATTATTCAGCGCAAAATTGGCAAACCTGAACGCGCTCCATACGGTCTCTGCATCGTTACTGGAAATAATCAGGCCTGTCTTCATCGTTTCCTTAATGAGCCCCGCCGTTGGCGGGGCGAATTAAGATAGTTTTCTTAAGATAAACATAAGCGCAATGCCCAAAAGAAAGAAAACCAGGGAAAGGAAAGATTTTCTTTGTTCGGTTTCTTTGTGAATTTCCGGAATAAGGTCGGAGCTTGAAATGTAAATAAAACCTCCGGCGGTAAACGAAAGCAAAATATACGAAAAGCCGGAGATCTTTGTGGAAAGAAAGTATCCTAAGATTGCGCCAATAAAAGCGGTAAGGGCAGAGAGAAAATTATAGAATAATGCCTTTTGTCTGCTGAAGCCGCCATAAACCAGGACGCCGAAGTCGCTTAATTCCTGCGGTATTTCATGGATAACGACTAATAAGGTGGTAAAAATACCTAACTGCGCCGAGGCCACAAAACTTCCGGCAATAACTAAGCCGTCAATAAAATTATGCAGGCCATCGCCAATGAGGTTAAGATAAGAAAAGGCATGCACATGACAGATGCCGTCGTGGCAATGGCGCCAATAAAGGTATTTTTCTAAGAAGAAAAATAGGACAAATCCGGCAAGCGCCAGGATAAAGACCTCCTGAGGATTGGATTTTTCTATTGCCTCGGGGATTAAATGCAGAAAAGCGCCTCCGATTAAAGCCCCTGCTGAGAAGGCAATCAAAAGAAAAAGGATTGTCTTTAAGAAGTTCTCTTTAATTGCCAGAGTAACTACGCCAATCAAAGAGATTATGCTCACTAAAAAGGTACTGATGAGGATAAATAAAAGCTGCATATTTTTAATTATCCTAAATTCGGTTTTCTGCCTTTATTGGCGCGCTTGGAACGCCAGGAAAGCTTTCCTCTTCTCTTACGCTTACCCATTAGTCCTCCTTTTTAATTTTGGAATTCGGATTTGTATACTTATACAATTATACCAGTTCAATTACTATTGACAATAGTAATTATATTGTTTATAATTATTTTGGTAGACACGAGATTACTATGAAAGAAGGAGGTGCTTAATTTATGAAAACGCAAACTATTACATTGCTTTTGGTATGCGGTAGTTTGATGCTCTATGGCTGCACTACTACTCAGAAGGGAGCTGCGGTCGGCGGCTTGGGCGGAGCGGCGCTTGGCGGGATAATCGGCCATCAATCCGGACACGGAGCTGAAGGAGCGGTGATTGGCGCGGCAGTAGGGGCAATCTCAGGCGCTGTGGTAGGAGAGAAGTTAGATAAGAAATTCTGCCCGGTCTGTGGCGCTGAATATACAGCTAGTGTCCAATATTGCGCCAAAGACGGCACAGAACTAAAGTTTAAGCAGAAATAGGCGGTAAGATTTTCTTTAAAAAAGCCAGGCTCTTTATTATTCTAAAGGGTCTGGCTTTTTTTATTTCATCTAAAGGGCTTGAGCCGCCGCTTATTGCTATGGGTTTAATCCCTGCCGCTTGAGCGGTCTTGACGTCAATTGCCATATCGCCTACGTAGACAACCTCAGCAGGCCTGACCTTTAGTTTTTTTATAATCTTTAATAAGATTTCCGGGTGAGGCTTTCCTTGAGCCAACCTATCAGCGCATAAAACATAATCAAAATATTTCTTCAGCGCAAGGCGCCTTAAGATAATACCGGTAAATTCCGTGGGCCGGTTTGAGGCAATGGCAATTTTAAAGCCGTTCTTCGTCAAATAGCGGAGTATCTTATTGGCGTAGGGCAGGAGCTTGATAGAGCTTTTAAGCGAGAGCCTGTGGTGCCTGCGATAAATAACCAAAGCGTATTCTATATCTTTCTCTTTAACAAAAACTCCCAGAAGCCTCTTATCTCCCCAGCCAACTGCTCTGCGAATCCTTAACCTTGAAGCCTCTGGATAGCCCATTTCACTCAGGGTAAAATTCACGCTCTTGATTATTGCCTGATAGGCATCTACAAGAGTGCCGTCAAGGTCAAAGATTACTAATTTAATCTTGTCTTGCATTTTCCATAAAAAACCCAACGCTAATTTCAATTACTTCTTAACTTGTTAAAAATTAGCGCTGGGTTATGGCTTTGGCTATAGGGATCTCTATGGGATTGGAGCTGCCGGGAGAGGTTCTTTTTCTGTCTGTTCCGGCTGCGCCGGCGCCTCGGGCATTGCTTCTATTGTCTCTATAGAGATATTTCTGGCGACATTCCTGCCGCCTTCTACTGCATAGTCAATACTTGCGGTATCGCCAGCCTTAATTCCGCTTAAGCCATTGATGGCTTCAAACTGCGTCCTGGCGTCAATGGTTAAAACCATCTCTTTTTCCTCATCCGTCTGATAGTCCATATACATAACGGTAAGGCTCGATGCATCCGGGTCAACTGCCTTGACTTCTCCCCAGAGCCAGGAAACTTCTTCTTCAGCTGCAGGCAGCTCGACAGCCTGCGGCTGCGGCGCTTCCTGCTGGCTAAAAGCTAAAGGCAGGAACGAAAGAAAGAAAATGCCTGTTAAAACTGCGACTGACGATTTGCTCTTCATTTAGCTTTACCTCCTTCAATGAGCCCCGCCTTTGGCGGGGCG
>MHHA01000077.1 GCA_001805845.1 Omnitrophica WOR_2 bacterium RIFCSPLOWO2_12_FULL_46_30 | reverse complement strand
TAAGGCTGACTAACCTTTTAATACTGCGTATGCGCATCATGCCTTCTGAGGCCTGCTTAAGAAGCTCGCGGCCGCGGCGTTCTTCGGCTTGAATACTGGCTTCAGCGCGGCGGCGGAGAAAATTATAAAGAAATGGGCCAGAGGTAGCAAGGAAAATAGCCAAAGACGTTGAGGGAAACCAGGATTTAGTAGCATAGCCTAACCAAAGAGGAATACCTAAAACAAAGATATAAGCCAGAACAAAGATTCCAGCGCGAGTAAGGACAATGTTAATGTCCATAAGATGATAACGAATAATGGCATAAGCGATAAATGGAACCCCAAAGGCAGCCGTGATATTAAGAAACGGCGGAATAGATACAATGCGATACCAATATAAATAATTAGTCCAACCACCCATAAAACCAATGACAGTTCCTAAGATAATATAACGGATTTGTTCTCTTAAAAGACCTTTTTCGCGTTTTAATGCTTTGAAGATTAAGAGATATGAATAAACGAGGTTAATAAAGAAGTGTATCAAATGGATCAGAAAAAATTTACCCGGGATAAGCCAATACGGAAAAGCTGAAATCGGCCCTCCTTTTTTTGCATAAAGCGGAGTATAAACAGTAGCTGCTATAATAAAAGTTGATAAATAGTTTAGAATAAACACGGCTTTCTTCTGTTTTGTCCGAGTAAGAACTAAAACAAAATGCGTAAAGGTAACAGGGAGAAAGATAACGCCAATCATGCATGTTCTCATAAAGAGATCGGCCAAAACTAAATTTTTAGTAGATAACCATAAAATGTAAAAAAGTGACCACTGAGAGATAGAAAAGCAAAAAGTGGCGAATGTTCTATTTAAATTTGATTTGGGATTTCTAAGAAATACAAATATGGCGAGAAATAAACAGGTAATAAAGTTCAATGTTGCAGAAAATGAATAATAGACCAAAGAAATACTTTGAAGGTTAATCATAAAAAATTCCTACAGCTTTGTGATGGTAAAATAATAAATATACTCAAAGTCATCAGAATCAGAAGAAAGGGTAAATTTTGAAACACCACAGTCATAAAATAAGTTAATGATCTCCTCTTTATTTCGAGGCACAAATTTCCAATCGCAAAACCAATCTGGAGGTATAGTGGGAAATGTTTTCTCTTTGTTCTTATGCGTTAAAACCAGCTTTCCACCTCTCGGAAGAAACCTATATAATGCGTTAATTAACCTCTTTAAGATTCTATCGGGTAGGTAATCAATTAGGCCTATACTATAAATCAAATTTTGCACGCCAAGCGATTGGGCGACGTCCTCATCCTTTATTATATTTATAATATCTTCTTTAATGAACTTAAACTCTACATTTTCTGGCCTATTAGGAAGAAGAACATCCTGTGAAAATTGTAAAGCTTCTTCATCCCAATCAAGGCAATTAAAAATAATAGAGCTATGCGTTTTTATATCAGGCAACGACTCATTAATTTCCCGGCATGAACCACAGGCGATATTCAAAATATTAATCTTGCTTAGTTCAGATGAATTAATAAAATCCAGCAGTAATTCTTTTAGGCGATCTTTACGAATTCTTACTGCTACTGCATAAGGACTCTTTAAGAAACAATTATCAGGATATACGCCAAAATTTTTTGAAATTGGTTTGTTATCATAAACGATCTCTAACATTTTATAGTCTCCAGGATAACCCCGAGGTTTCTCATATGCTCGTTTAACAATCATGCTTTTATAAATCCATGTGCCTATCAACTGCCTAAAGCGATCTTTTACTTTTTGCATAATCTTCCTATCTATAAGAAGCTCTTCTAGACAATATCCTTTTAGCAAAATTTTGGTAGTTAGACGATCGAACTCTTTTTGTAGTTCTAAAGAATACTCTCTATGGCGGGATTGAATTGAAATAAGCTTAATAATTTCGCTAATATAACCTAACACGTCTTTCAGAAAGAAACATGAAATCTGTTCCCTGACTTCGGATGGATTAATTTCATTTAGCAGACCACTGATTTCGGTTTTTATCAACTCTTTTCTTATCTCGGACTTTTGATTTTCGGTTAAACCCACAAATTCCATTCCATATGAGGAGCCGCCGGTTTTAAGGTTTCTTCTCCAGACGAGTTTGGCCTCCATTTTTAAATCGGTGTCTGGAAAATGTACGCGCAACGATATGTTCGGACTAGAGATCATTTCTGAGGAATTTATGCTTATTCCATTCTCGCTTAGATCCATTAAGGTAGCGTGTATGCTTTTAGGGATATCTACTTTTAAATCCGCTTTTATGCGGGGAAACGATCTTTTTTCTTCGTAATCCTTAGCCATCTTATCCTCTCCCAATTTCCTAACAACTACGCAAGATTTCTTTTGACAACTTCCAGGAAATCCGCTATGTCAAAAGGCTTGTAAATATAGTCCGCCACCTTTAGATCCATCGCCTTTTCATACTTTTCAATATCAGCGTATCCGGTAATTAAAATCTCAGGAATTATTTTTTTGTTTGACCTCTCTAAATATGAACGAATTTCTTTAATGGTATCTATCCCATCCATTTCTGGCATTCTAACATCACAAATAATAAGGTCATAATTGGACTCTTTTACTTTATCTATAGCTTCTTTCCCGCTTCTGACCACGGTTGTGCTGTATCCTTCTTTATCTAATAATTTTAACAGGCTTTTTGTAATCAACTCCTCATCATCTATTACCAAAATCTTCTTTGCCATTTTTGAGTCTCCTGTGCTGTATATTTAGTTTAACAAATTCTCAAGACCTGAGAAATGTTATTCTCTCCATACCCCATAGCTCTGCCCAGACCTGTTCCTGCGATTCTTTATATATTTCAATGAGTAAGCGCGTTCTGGTGCGAATACTGCATAACATACCTATCTACCAGCTGGCGGATCATTCTCTGATATTTGCTCTGATGCAGGCCGGCTTGGCGTTTAAAAAAATCAACGCTTGCTTTACTTAAAGATATGGTAATCTTTACGGTATCCTGCGGGATAACTAATTTCTCCGGCGGCGGAAGAAAATCTTTGATTCTTGTTAATTTTCCGATAGGCTCATTCTGATATACTGTCTTCCTTCTCATAGTATTGCTCCCCCTTTCTCCAATAGCCAGCACCGATGATTCTGATCTTTCCGCTACGATAGGTAAACCTAACCGTCAAAACCTTACCTTCAACTTTTCCTATACAGAAGAGCCGCTCCTCTTCCCTGCTGTGCTTAGAATCAATATAAATCTTTCTGTCGGGGTCCTTAAATGCTTTTGCGGCGGCGGCGAAGTCAACTCCATGTTTATAAATATTGCTTAACTCTTTTTCAAAATCCCAGATAAAACTGCCGGAAACATCTTCCATAGACAAAATATACTATAAATATGGCTTTTTGTCAATATAATTGTATGCACTGATAGGAAAGAGGAGGGAAAAAAATGGGCGGTTATCTCTCTTTTTTCTCCAAAATTACTATGAAGTCCAAGGGGTTAAGTAATAACTTGAACGTTTGCCATGTTTATATAACTGGTAGCCCAGGCCGGCAATCATTGCCGCGTTATCTAAGCTTAAGGCAGGGGCGGGAAAATAAACTTTGATATTCCTTAAGTCCGCTTCCTGATTAAATCTATTCCTTAGATAGTTATTCGCGGCTACCCCGCCTCCGATGACTAACGTCTTGATTTTATTGCGCTGGCAGGCCAAAAATGACTTCTCCACCAGCGCCTCAACCACTGCCCTCTGAAAACTCGCCGCCATATCAGCAACCCGCGGCTTGCGGCCTGCGGCTTGTAACTTGTACAGAACTGCGGTTTTGATTCCGCTAAAAGAAAAATCCAGGCCTCCCGGACCCATACAGGAGAGTTTAACGGCTTTAGGATTGCCGCCTTTAGCTGTTCTTTCAATCGCCGGGCCGCCGGGATATCCCAGGCCTAAGAGCTTAGCCACCTTATCAAAGGCCTCGCCCGCGGCATCATCAACCGTTGCGCCCAAAGTTTTAAAGGTAAAACCCTTCTTTACCAGAAATAAACTCGTATGCCCTCCGGAAACAACTAAGCCAATAAGCCGGCAAGGCAATGGTTTGGCTTTCCTTTTAGCCAAAGCCATAAGCCGGCAAGGCAATGGTTTGGCTTTCCTTTTAGCCAAAGCCATAAAAGGCATAGCGGGCCTATTACACAAAAAGCTGGCATAAAGATGCGCTTCTAAGTGGTCAACCCCGATGAGCGGTTTCTTGAGGGCATAACTAAGGCCCCTGGCAAAGGAAATGCCTACCAACAATGAGCCGATTAAACCCGGGCCCTTGGTAACGCAGACCAAATCTATATCAATTATTTTCCTGCCTGCTTCTTTAAGCGCCTGCTCAACGACTAAGGATATACATTCAATATGGGCTCTGGAAGCAATCTCGGGGATTATGCCTTGATGTTTGCGGTGCAGGTTGAGGCTTGAGGCAATAACGTTAGAGAGGATAACCCTGCCGTTTTCAACTAAAGAGGCGGAGGTTTCGTCGCAGGAGGTTTCAATGCCGAGGGAAATCATTATTTCACTAACTCCGATACATAGACAAACTTAAACCCGCGCTTCTTTAGCTCTTTCATTGCCCCGGATAGGACTTCCAGCGTCTTAGGCCGGTCATGGCCAATGCCAATGGCATAGCCGGAAAGTCTAGCAATTCTTGCCAGAAGCTCTAACTGGCCGCGGATATACTGCGCGTCATTTTTATTATCTAAGAAAACCTGCCTTCTGGCATAGGCAAGCCCGGCGCTTCCGGCCAGGTCCCGGCAAACGGTCTTTCCGGTGTAACTGTCTAAAAAATAGAGCTTCCTTTTCTTAAGCTCGCTAAAGATTATCTTCATCAAGGGCGTGTTTTCAGTTGCCAGGGAACCCATATGATTGGATACTCCCTTAATCCCCGGCAGATTTTTAATATCGGCTTCTAATATCTTAAGCACCTCTTGTCTTGTCATCGTGAGCAATATGGTATCCGGCTCAAGGCGGTATTTTTTCTCGCGCTGCGGCTCTAAGGGAAGATGCAGGATTGCCTCTTTCCCGATTTCTTTGGCTATGCCGGCGATGGCTGCGGAGTAAGCGCGGCGGGGAAGAATTGCTAATGTCAGCGGCTCTGCTATCTCCTTCAGGGTATCTATATTGCTTAAGCTATATCCCCAGTCATCTAGAACAATGGCAATTTTGCCTTGCTCTTCTTCAGGGACTTTTGGTTTTGGTTTTACTTCGGGGGCCGGCTTTTTTTGAACCTGCGCTGGCTGTTTTCCGGGCGGGGGCTTTTCTTTTCTTTGGCAGGAGGCAATCAGGAATACCGATTCAATAATAATAACTCCGGCTAATACGTAAATTGCCTTGATATAATTATCATTTCTACCGCTTTTAGAACGCCTCACGGCTGTAATGTTTTATAAACCTTAATTCCTTTAATGATATCTATGGCGCGGACAATCTGGTTATCTTTTTTATAATCAAATTCCTTGTTCTTCGGCTGTTCTTTTTCTGCGCCCTGCGCTTTCTCTTTCAGGGTCTCAAAAACTCTCTCTACGTCCGCCGGGCCTGCGCTAAAATCCGGCCCGTCCCCCGAGGGGGACTTGTCTGCCTCAACCACGATATCAGGAACTATCCCTTGAGTATGGATAAGCCTGCCGCCGGGGGTAAACCATTTACTGGTGGTAAGCTTCAGGGCCGAGCCGTCAGAGAGAGGCAAGACCGACTGCACCGCGCCCTTACCGAAGGTCTTGGTTCCTATGAGCACTGCCCGCTTATAATCCTGTAATGCGCCGGCAACGATTTCGCTTCCGGAAGCAGAGCCCTCATTCACTATGAGCACCATTGGAATATCCAAATATTTAGCGCCGTTAGCGGACTTATACTCCATATTCTGCGCGGCCAGGCGGCCTTTGGTGGAAACCACCACTTTGCCGGTGGGAATGAATCTATCCACCGTTTTCACCGCGACATCTAACAGACCCCCGGGGTTATTTCTTAAGTCAAGAATCAGGCCGTTCATCCCGGATTTTTTAAGCTGGGCCAGGGCAGTATCCAGATCAGCAGGCGTATTCTTCCTGAATTCCACTAAACGGATGTAGCCGATGTTATCTTCTAATATACTGGTATTTTTAATATCTTTTACTTTAATGATGTCCCGGGTAATTTTAACCTCAAAAAACCTGCCCTGCGCCCCGCTCTTGTCTTCGCGAAGAATGGTAAGGGCGACTTCGGTTCCCGGCTTGCCGCGTAATTTTTTTACGGCTTCGCTTGCCGTGATATTCCTGGTAACCTCTGCGTTGATTTTCACAATTCTATCCCCGGATTTTAATCCCGCCTTCCAGGCAGGCGTATCTTCAATCGGGGTCATCACCGTCAGCAGCTCATCCTTAATCGTAATCTCAATTCCCAGGCCTCCGAATTCCCCTTCGGTGCCTACTTCTAATTCTTTGCGGCTCTCAGGGTCAAGGAACTCGCTGTAGGAATCAAGCGAGGAAAGCATGCCTTTGAGCGCGCCGTAAATCAAATCTCTGGATTTAGGTTCATCAACAAATTCTGCCTCAACCAGGCTTAAGCCATCGGAGAATAATTCCAACTGCCTGTAAAGCTCATTCCTCTTTTTGCGTTCATTTTGCGAATATACGAAATAAGTAAACCCAAAAACCAATACCGCTATAAATGATACGATGATAATCTTCTTACGCATTGTAGGTTTATCCTCCCTTAGGGCTGTAATTTTTTCACAGTTTTTTCTTAAGCATTTCTCCGATTAACTTTGGGTTTGCCCTGCCTTTGCTTAAGCGCATCGCCTGCCCCAGCAGAAACATCAGGGCGTTGGCTTTGCCGGAGTTATAATCCCTGACGGAGCCGGGATTATCGGCGATAACCTTATCTAAGAGCTCATCCAGCGCTTTCCTATCTGAAACCTGGGCGAGGTCCTTTTCTTGCATCAGCTCATCCGCAGGCCTTCCGCTATTAAGCATCTCGGTCAGGAGAGCTTTCGCCGCCAGATTACTCAGTGCTCCCTCATCAACAAGTTTAATCAGCCGCACCAGCATTTCCGGCTCAAGCTTAAGCGATTCTATCCCGGCGTTGCGCGAATTTAATTCGTAACTTAAGGGGCCGCTAATCCAATTGCAGACGGCCTTGGCCCTGGGATAGAGCCGCAGGCAGGCCTCAAAGAATTCTGCCAGAGGTTTCTCGCTGGTGAGCACGCCTGCGTCATAACTATTCAACCCATATTGGCTGATAAATCTCTGCTTGAGCGCAGCGGGTAATTCCGGGAGGCCTGCGCGGATAGTTTTTATTTCTTCATCGCTTAATACAAAAGGCGGCAGGTCAGGCTCGGGAAAGTAGCGGTAATCCATTGCCTCTTCCTTGCTGCGCATAGGCCGGGTTTTTCCTGCGGATTCATCCCAGAGGCGCGTCTCCTGGCGCATTGAGCCGCCGCTTTCTAAAACTTCTTTCTGCCTTTTGAGCTCATAGTTCAGGGCATCGCGCACCGCCTTAAACGAATTCATATTTTTCAATTCGGCCTTTATACCTAATTCTTTTGCGCCCGGCATGCGCAGGGATACGTTGGCATCGCAGCGCAAGGAACCCTTCTCCATATCGCAATCGCAGACCTCTAAATATTTTAATATCGCTTTCAAAGAGGCCAAATACTCGTATGCCTCATCGGGAGAATAAATTTCAGGCGCGCTGACTATTTCTAAAAGCGGCACTCCCGCCCGGTTGTAATCTACCAAGCTATTGTCCTCTTCATGGATGAGCTTGCCGGCATCTTCTTCAAGATGCGCCCGTATAATCCCGATACGTTTTTTGGCTCCGGCAATCTCTATCTCTAAGAAACCTCCTGATGCCAGCGGCAGGCCGTATTGGGAAATTTGATAATTCTTAGGCAGATCAGGATAGAAATAATTCTTACGGTCAAATTTAGTGAATCCCTGAACCTGGCAATGTAAGGCCAGGGCAGCGCGCATCCCATATTCCAAGGCCTTTTCGTTAAACACCGGCAAACTCCCCGGGAATCCTAAGCAAACCGGACAGGCCTGCGTATTTGCCGGCGCCCCAAATTCAGTCAAACACCCGCAAAATGCCTTGGTTCTGGTCTTTAACTGAGCATGCACCTCTAAACCGATAACCGCTTCGTATTCCATAATAATTATATCTTTGGCCGCATCTTATGCCAGGAAGTATGGGCTTCATAGCAATGGGCCACCCGGAAAAGCATCTCTTCGTCAAAGCTCCTGGCTATTATCTGCAGCCCTATGGGCAGGCCGCCCGAACTAAAACCGCAAGGGATAGATAGCGCGGGAAGCCCGGCTAAATTTATTGAAATCGTATAAATATCAGATAAATACATTGCTAATGGATTCTGTATTTTTTCACCTAATTTAAATGCCGGAGTAGGCGAGGTAGGCGTAATGATGCAATCAAAATCCTTAAAGACATTGGCAAAATCATTGGCAATTAAGGCGCGCACCTTAAGCGCCCGCAAATAATAGGCCTCATAATATCCGTGGCTTAAGACATAAGTCCCTAACATAATCCGGCGTTTTGCCTCGCTGCCAAAGCCGGCCTGACGGGTGCGTTTATACATCTGAATAAGATTATCTGCGCCTTCTGCGCTCCCAGCGCCTGCGCGCAGGCCGTATTGCACTCCGTCAAAACGGGCTAAATTAGAGCTCGCCTCCGCGGTAGCGAGAATGTAGTAAACGCTCACCGCGTATTCGGTATGCGGAAGGCTCACTTCCTGGACCTTTGCTCCTAATTTCTTTAACTGCTCAATTGCCTCCCCTATGGCTTGATTTACTTCTTGAGTAATTCCTTCAAGAGCCATATTTTCCGATAAACTGAAATACTCTTTGGGGACGGCTATTTTTATTCCCTTGATATCTTTTCCTAAAGATAGCAGGAAGTCCGGTACAGGTAGATTCGCTGAGGTAGAATCCTTAGGGTCGTGGCCCGCGATTACCTTTAGAAGAACAGAACAATCCTCAATGTCCCTGGTAAAAGGCCCAATCTGGTCTAAGCTTGAGGCAAAGGCAATCAGGCCATAGCGGGACACCCGGCCATAAGTCGGCTTAAGCCCCACAACGCCGCAAAAAGAGGCCGGCTGCCTGATAGAGCCCCCGGTATCAGAGCCCAATGCCCAGATTGCCTCACCGCAAGCCACAGCCGCGGCAGAGCCGCCGGATGAGCCGCCGGGGACGCATTCTAAATTCCAGGGATTGCGGGTGGGAAAATAACAGGAATTTTCGCAGGATGAACCGAAGGCAAACTCATCCATATTAGTTTGGCCATAAATGCTAAAGCCGGCATTCTTTAACTTTTGAATTACCGTAGCGTCATAGGGCGGCTTAAAACCTTCTAAAATGCGGGAGGCGCAGGTGGCCGGGCGATTCTTAATGCAGATATTGTCTTTAATGGCAATGGGCAGGCCCGGGAATCCGGCCCCGGGGCCAGGTGAGTCGAGAGGCGCAGGCGCCTTTTCAATCCTTACAAAGGCCTTAACCTTCGGCTCTACCTCTTCTCTTCTTTTATCAAGAGCGCATAGAATTTCCTCTTGAGTTATTTCTTGATGAGCTAACTTTTCAAGCAGCTCGTGTCCGGTAAATTCCCAGAGCTTCATAAGTTATTCAATAACTTTAGGCACTAGAAAATGCCCCTTCAGGCTTTTCGGCGCGTTCTCTAACACCGCTTCTTTACTCAGCGAATCTTTTATTGTATCGGGCCGCAGGACATTCTTGAGAGCCGGGGTATGGCTGGCAGGCCTGATTGAGGAAACATCTAACTCTTTAAGCTTATCAATAAATTGGACGATGGACTCAAGCTGTCTGGCAAAGAGCTTGAGCTCATCTTCAGTTAAATCTATGCGCGCCAGGTGCGCGACTCTTGCTACATCATTTTTTGAGAGCATAGGAAATTATATTTTGTAGCGCAGCAGTGTAATGATAACATTGCTGCGTTAAAAAGTCAAACAAAAACCCAGCGCTTATGAATTGACATCATACCAGTAGCCCTTGACAAAGGAAAATTATGTGTTATACTTTGGTTAGATGTAAAAAGTGAACTTTGACAATTTGTAAAAATACCAAATGAAAAAGGCAAACTAAGGGCGACCTTAGGGCGCAAAGCCACCTGTCCTGAAATCCCGGGATAGAGGAGCTGCCAAGCGGTAAGTGAAAACCTCAAAAGGCCTTTTTGAGGTTTTTTTATTAGCAAAAGCCCTAAGGGTTTCCGTAAAGAAGCCATTAGGGCTTTTTGTTTAAGTGATTATTAAGAAAGGAGAAAAAAAGTGATACGATTAAACGCTAGAAGTGTATCTATGGCTTTAGCGCTCATATTATTTGTAGAGGCAGCGGCTCTTGCGGAGGGCAACACTCAAACTATGGGCGTCTCCTGTTTCATACCTGCTATACCGGGAGTTAACGTTCCGCTTGACGAAAAACAGGCGCCAGGCCAGCAGAAACCTGTTGTAGGAGAGCAAATTATTCCGCCCCAACAAGAAAATCAGGAAGAGCCATCTTATGCTATTGCAGAAGATACGCAGGAAGTAAGAGCAGCCGAACAGGCAGAAACGCCACAATTGGTCCGGGTAAAGACCTTTTACAGCCGCTAAATCCAGCCATTTTTAAAAGGGCAGGATTTAGCTATTTTTCCGCCTTCTTTAAAGGGATATCGTACTTAAAACTCATCCCTTCCCCAAGCTCAATCTCCTTATAAAGAGGAACTGCGGGGAAATACGCCGCAGGCAGGCTATTGATGTCCAAAGTTACCATGTGTTTTCCTGCTTCAGCCTTTCTAAAGAAATACCTTCCCGAATCATCAGTTACGGCCTTTGTGCCATCCTCTAAAGTTATAATCACACCCTTAACTCCGGATTCTTTCTGGCCTACCTTCCCATTCCCGTCAATATCCTCAAATACAATCCCGCTGATTTCAGAGTGGTTAGTGAGGCCAAAGTCTACCCTGCTCAACTGGCCGTGAGCCATCTTAACCTCTTGCGTTGGCCCGAAGGTCAAAATATAGCCCGGCGGAATAGTTTTGCTATCAATACTAACAGAGGCCTTGCGTGCTTTTACCTTGGAAAATTTATAATACCCTGAAGCATCGGTATTTATAAATTTTGCCTTCCCCAGCCAGAGTTTAACCTCGGGCATTCCCGGCTCATAAGCTTCTTTTAAACCATTTTGATTATAATCGTTAAAGACATACCCTTCAATAGCGCCTATTGCTTCCCAGCGTATCCCGGTATCCCAGAGATAGCGCATCCCGGCATTAAAGGTAGCCTCCATACGGGCATTTACCCGGGGGTTCTCCGCCCAGATATTGCGAAAACGGCAGGAAGCATAGAGCTCCATCCCCTCGCGCGGCCGATAAGCTAATTCTAAATAATTTTCAATGTAATCTTCTCCGCTAAAAAAGCTCAAGTTAGAAACAGTATCCTCCTCATCGCGGAAACTGAAACGAAAGACGCCCGCTAAAGGGCTCAAGCCAATAGGGCTAGACCAATCAAGCCCCGTCTCATAGGCATGGGGCATCGTATGCGCTCCGTTAAATCTTTCCTCAAACCAATTGATGTCTTTATTGAAATAATAATATAAATCTCCGAGCAGCCTGAAGCGCAAACCTAAAGTGATTTTTTCATTGAGGTAGTCTGAGGCAGGTGATGAAAAATTCTTATTTTCCTGGTGATAATAATTAAGGTAGGTATCAATATCCTTTATGAATTTAAACTTCCTGTATATGCCTGAGCCGAAACTTTGATAACGGAATTGAGCAAGCCTGCCTAACTGATTCTGCAGGGCATAGCTTAGCCTTAAGTATGTTTGCGGCTCTAACCGATAATTCGCGTCCCAGCTAAAGTCTTCATTCAGCCGGGTATCATTATCCTTGGCAGGGTTAAGGCTGTCCCGGTATATGTCTAAGCTGCTCTGGATGCCTAATTTTTGGGTAGGAGCGTAATTAAGGTTCAGCAGGGTGCCGATTTCTCCCTGGCGCGACGCGGTTCCTCTGATAGTAGTAAAATTCTTGTCAATATCCCTGAATTCCGCGCTCAGGTTAAATTTCGGCTGGCGCAGAGTAGTTTTAAAAAGATGGGCGAAACGTTCGGTATCATTTGCTATTTCATAGACAAAATTAATGGGCTTAAAATTAATCCTGCCGATAAAGTCATAAGCAAAAGGATGCAGTGTGCTCAACCTATCGCTGCCGTAGCCATGCAGTAAGGTCAATTTGTAACTTTGGTTTTTTAGCGGCGCATAGTTTAGGTTAACGCCCTCTATGAATGAATCCTGCTCCTTTGCTGAATCCGCCGAGAGCGCGCCGATGACTCCGCCTCTTTCTCTTCCGGAGAATACCGTATAATCCAGCTTGTTATTAGAGACAGGAGATTGTAATTGAATACCGCGTAATGCCGCGCCTGAAAAGGCAAGGTTTGAAAAAGGAGGATTAAAATCAAAACCCCTCAGAGAGAATCCTTTGAACCGGCCGAGTTGGCCGCCGCTGAGGCCCAGCGTATAGTAAGTAAAATCAGCGCTTTTTCTAAGCCTGCTCAAAACAGCAAAAGAATCAAACTTCCCGTAGGGAGTATCTCCCTCTAACCCTATACCGTGCTTAAGAAAATAGCTGGTGCGCCTGAAATTTTGGACATTGCTTCCGGTTTCAAATGTTGACCAATCTAAAGTATAGCGCAGTTTAAAATTTCCCGCCTTCTCCATATCGCGTAAAAGCGCCTCTTCGCCAATCAGGCGCGGAAAAACGCCAAGGAATTCTACCGTGCGGCGCCCTTTGTCATCCCAGATGTGCAGGCTGACATAGCCGATATCTTTGCCGGTAACCATAAGCTCATCGGGGCCTTTCCTTTCTACGGTTATAATTTCCGGCTGGGTTACCAGGAATTTCCGGATATTCCTGCCTGCGAGAATAAGGCTTTCTCCCTCGGGAATTTCAAGCGGCTGGGCGATGTCGCGCGCATATTCATCAATACCCAATACGGCCGGCAGGCCTTTCTTTTTTGCTTCAGGAATAGCCGCAGTTCCAGAAGCCGCGGAAGAAATTTTCTTCTCAAAACGCTCCAATTCCCTGCTTACGATCACCTCTTTTTCTAAGCGGCTTTGCGCGGATACGCCCTCTGTTTTAATCTGTTCCAGCAGCCGGATGTATCTGAGCGCCGGTTCATAATCCGACTGAATCAGCAGGGCCTTCCTAAATTCAAACAGGGCCTCCTCATACATGCCCGCTTGAAAAAATTGCCTTCCATATTCACATAAATACTGCGGGATCTCGTTATAGCCGTAAAGAGGATAACCCTGGATGCCAAGCAGGATAAACACAAGAGAAAAACAGAGTATTTTCTTCAGCATTCCATTTTTCCCCTAGAGAAAGTTATTTTAACGCTCCTGCTTTTAGAATCTCGCCCATATCCCCCACCTCTATCTCGGCCTCTTTGGTCACCATCGGCCCTCTACCCAAGCCTGCTTCACTCAAGGCCTTGCCCAAATCAATAGTCAGCACTATATCATACCTTCCTTTTGGTATGGGATTCTTCCATGTATTCCAGGAAGCGTTTAATTTTACTGAATCGCCTGGAAAGGTATACACAGTATTAAATTCGGAACGGGCATAGACCACCCCTTTTTGATCTATAATGTGAAAAGTCCCTCCGGCGGTAATATCCACATTGCCGGTGTTACGACAATCCGCTTCCACCAAAAGGCGGTTAGGAGAAGATTCTTTTCTAAGAGCCAGGTTCTCGATTACAGCGGCCCGGCTAACCGTTCCCTTGACTTCTATATAAAACAAGGCGCCTACCCGTATTACCAGATTCAGGCCTGCGCCCGCTTCCTGCTCCTGCCGGGCTAATTCGCCAACCCTGCTTTCAAAAAATAACACGGCATAGTAGCCGCCTACTAAATTATTATCCTCCGGCACCTTTACCTGATAGCTTACCCGCTGTTCACTATTAGGAGGTACAGTAAATTCTCCGGGAGAAAAGCTGACCCAGGAACTAGAGGAACGGCTTGCTGTGCCTGCCGGGATAAAGGACTTTGCGCCGTCTCCGCCAGGCGCGTAAAACCAATCCTCAAGATAGAGCCGCATCGCCCTGGCCTCAGGACCCGGGTTCTTGACAATAATCTCACCGTGCTCCTGGGAACCCCGGGCAATCGCCAGGCGGATTTTTGCCCGGTCTAAATAAGGCATATCAATTGCCCAGGAAAAGCGGGTAAGGAGAATAGAAAAAAACAAGGATAGCATCGCTATCCTCTTACCAGAAAGCAAAATTTTCTTCGGCAGTTTTATCTTAGCCAGAGCTGCATCCTCCTCTTTAACGTGCTTTTATTAACCTTCAGGCAGGCATTGCCCTCTGGCCTATGGCGTGAGGGTTAAGGTTATGGTTCCCAAATAACTTCCTGTAGGCTTAGTCTCAGGAACTACAGTTACCTCATCATCATCGGTCGAGCCATCTGCCACGCCATAATAGATTCTCAACCACCCGCCGTCAAGCTGGGTTTTCGTATAGGCCTTGCCGTTACTATTCTTAAAACTCTTTTTATCCAGCTGCGTTCCATCTGCTGATGTGGTCTGTTTCACAAAGGCAACGTTCACGTTGTCATCAAGATTATCAACAGCATCCTTCTTCAGCGAGGTCCGGGTATGACTAAGCGTCCAGGCATTGGTATTGTCTGACACACCGCAATCTATCGCGTAATACGCGCTCGCCCTGAACATGTGATTCACTGCGTCATGCGTCAGAGTACCAAAATCAACCTCTGTAGCCGGCGTCCATTGATCAGCAGTTCCCCCAGCGCCAGGAATAATCTTACTCACCGTCAAGACCAAACTTTGATTTAGCGGCGGAACTGTTGCCTTTACGTTCTTCGTCTGAGTAATAGCGGCAAGGCAAAACGGAGCGCAACTCAGAACAAAAATAGCAGCCAAAACAACTTTACTTATAGTTCTCATTTTCTTTCCTCCTTATTTAATTTTTTTCCAAAATTAAAACTCTAAGCTTTCTTAAAACCCACCTCCTCTTCAAGAATTTATATTTCCAGCAGGGAATAGCTTATCCTTGTAGCATAATCCCCTGCCTTTAT
>MHHA01000076.1 GCA_001805845.1 Omnitrophica WOR_2 bacterium RIFCSPLOWO2_12_FULL_46_30 | reverse complement strand
TAGAGCATCTGATAACCTTGGCTAAGGCGAATACCTTAGCCGCCAAACGCCAGGCCTATAGAGTGCTTTTAGACCATAAGCTGGTAGCCGGGCTTTTTGGTGAAATTGCCGAATTGTTTAAAACCAGAAACAGCGGGTTTACCAGAATTCTTAAGACGGGCGCGCGTAGAGGCGATGGGGCGCTAATGGTAATACTGGAACTTACAGAAAAACCAAAGAAGCTCAAAGTACAAAAGCCGCATCCTGCCAAAGAGCATCCTCTGAAAGCGGAAGAAAAACCGCATATCCCCAAAGAAGAAAAACCGAAGGTTATTGAAAAGAAAGCGCCGACTAAGAAATTTCTGGGCGGGCTTCGGGGCTTCTTTAAGAAAGAAAGAGACTCATTATAATAAATGCCTCTTTCCAGAAGAGTAAAAGACCTCAAGGCCTCCTCTACTTTACAAATAACCTCTTTAGCCAATAAGCTGCGCTCGGAAGGTGTTGACGTGGTCAGCTTTGGGGCAGGCGAGCCTGATTTTGACACCCCTGATTTTATCAAAGAAGCAGCGATTGAGGCCATCAGAGGCGGTTTTACCAAATACACCCCTTCAACCGGCACTCCTGAATTAAAGAAGGCCATCCGGGAAAAATTCAAAAAAGAAAATAATCTCAATTATTCCACCGAACAAATCGTGGTTTCATCAGGAGCAAAACATTGTCTTTTTAACATCATCTTATCTGTAATAGATGACGGCGACGAGGCGATTATACCTGCTCCCTACTGGGTAAGCTATCCTGAGATGGTCAAAGCCGCGGGAGGCGTATCCAGTTTTGCGGTGACTCAAGCGGCTAATGATTTTAAACTTACTCCGGGCGAACTCAAGAAGCTTATCAATAAGCGCAGCAGGCTCTTGATATTAAATAGCCCGGCGAATCCAACGGGTTGCGTGTATGCAAAAGAAGAATTAGAGGCTCTTGCTGAAATTTGCGTTAAAAATAAAATCTACATTATTTCAGACGAAATTTATGAAAAATTGATTTATGATGAGCTTCCGCACGTTTCAATCGCCGGCTCAAGCGATGAGGCATACCAATTGACCTTTACGGTAAACGGCGTCTCAAAGGCATACGCGATGACCGGCTGGCGTATCGGTTACTTTGCCGGGCCTCTTGAAATCGTAAATGCAATAAAAAATCTCCAGGACCATTCAACTTCAAACCCCTGCTCTATCTCCCAGAAGGCAGCGCTTGCTGCGTTGTCAGCGTCTTCCGATTCCGTGCAAAAGATGCGCAAAGAATTTGAAAAAAGAAGGGATTATCTGATCTGGCGCATGGATAGGATTCCTTCTTTAAGTTATATCAGGCCCCGGGGAGCAATGTATCTCTTCTGCAATATTTCTAAAACCGGGCTTGCCTCAAGCGATTTTGCCATGCGCCTTTTAAAAGACGAAAAAGTCGCGGTAATCCCCGGAGACGGCTTTGGCTGCGATGATTATATCCGCTTAAGTTTCACCGCCGATATTAAGGCAATTGAAGAGGGTATTGACCGGTTAGAAAAATGGCTCAGACAATTGCTGAAAAAATCCTAAGCGCGCACGCCGGCCGCAATTTAAAGGCAGGGGATTTTACCGTCTCTAAGGTAGACTTCTGTTTTGGCCAGGACGGAACCAGCGGCATTATCATTGACCGCTTAAGAGAGCTCGGGGTGAATAAGCTCTTTGAGAAGAGAAAATTCTGTATGGTCATTGACCACAATGCGCCCAGCCCTAACCTGGGAGCGGCAACCGTGCAAAAAAAGATGCGTGAGTTCGCGCTTCGCCAGGGTGCGTTCTTTTACGATATCAATTGCGGTATATGCCATCAGGTAATTCCGGAAAAAGGGCATATCCTGCCCGGATACTTAGTGTTAGGCGCTGACTCGCATACCTCTACCTATGGAGCGCTGGGGGCATTGGCAACCGGTGTCGGTTCAACGGATTTGGCTGTTGCTCTGGCAACCGGAAAGAATTGGTTTAAGGTGCCACAAACTATTAAAATAATTCTAAAAGGCAGACTGCCTATCGGTGTCTTTGCAAAGGATGTGATTTTGTATATTATCGGCGATATGACTGCTAATGGCGCAACCTATCAGGCCCTGGAATTCTATGGGCCTGTAGTGGACAGCTTAGGTATGGATGGGCGTTTTACTATTTGCAATATGGCGGTAGAGTTGGGGGCAAAGTGCGGTTTTATGCCGGTTGATGAAAAGACAAAAAGCTGGTTAAGAAAAAGGACTGATAAAAAGTATAAAGTTTATCAGGCTGATAAAGGCGCCGCGTATACTTTAGTAAAAGAGTACGATGTTTCTAAAATTGAGCCCTCGCTGGCTAAGCCGCATAGCGTAGATAACTACGCAACCGTGGATGAAGTAAAGGGCGCCGTAATCACTGAAGCCTTTATCGGCACCTGCACTAACGGCCGTTTTGAAGATTTAGCGCTCGCAGCAAAAATTTTAAAAAATAGAAAAGTGAAAAAAAGCGTCAAGCTCATTATCACCCCGGCCTCCCGGGATATTTATTTGCAGGCCTTAAAGGCAGGGTTCATTGAGGCCTTTATTGATGCGGGCGCCGTAGTGCTTAATCCTGGCTGCGGCCCCTGCGTAGGCACGCATCAGGGAGTTCCCGCTGACGGAGAGGTGGTTATTTCTACCGCCAACAGAAATTTTAAAGGCCGCATGGGCAATCCCAATGCCTTTATTTATCTGGCATCGCCGGCAACTGTGTGCGCTTCGGCTATTGAAGGAAAGATTGCCGACCCGAGAAAGTATCTAAGGGCAGCTTTTTCTTGAGAGCATAGGAAATTATATTAGATCCTTCGGCGCTTCAACAGGTTCCTGCCTGCTCAGCAGGCAGGATAGAAACGAGCGCCGAAGGATCAACAAAAAGTCTCCTTAATGAGACTTTTTGTTGACGCAAAGGTTTTTAAGCTGTAGAATTAAATGAGGTCCCTGCCACCGTTGGCGGGGCAAAGGGGTGGATTCTTGACATTTTTCCAAAGGATAAACTGGAGAAAAAAATGGAGATAAAGGAATTACTCAACTTAACTGTAGAAAAAAATTCCTCGGACCTGCATTTGACTGAGAATGAGCCTCCCATTATACGTATTGATGGAAGGCTGCAGCGGACAAGTTATCCGCCCATTTCAAAAGATGAGCTTAAGCGCCTGATTTATAGCATGCTCACCGATATGCAGAAGTCGGAATTTGAGCGGGAGTTAGAGTTAGATTTTTCCCTGGCTTTACCTGAACTTGACCGTTTCCGGGTAAACGTGCATACGCAAAAAGGCTCAGTTGAGGCGGCCTTACGGCGCGTCCCCCTTGAGGTACCCACCTTTGAACAGTTGATGCTCCCGAAAATTATAGAGGACCTCGCCCGCAAGCCTAACGGCTTAGTTTTGGTTACCGGGCCAACCGGCGCGGGCAAAACCACTACCTTAGCGGCAATGCTTGACCTGATTAACCGGGAGCGTGAATCAATAATCATTTGCATTGAGGATCCCATAGAGTTCATTCATAGCAATAAAAAAAGCATTGTTAAGCAGCGGGAGGTTTATTCGGATACGAAATCCTTTGCCAATGCCCTGCGCCATGTCCTGCGCGAGGATCCCAACGTTATTATGGTCGGGGAGATGAGGGATTTGGAAACCATCTCCACAACCTTGACTGCCGCTGAAACAGGACACTTAGTGCTGGCAACCTTACATACGCCGAATGCTCCACAGACCATCCAGAGGATTGTTGACGTTTTTCCTCCTAACCAGCAGATACAGATAAGACTCCAGCTTGCAGACTGCCTGCAGGCGGTCGTATCGCAATTACTGCTTCCGCATATAAGCGGAAAAGGAAGAGTCCTGGCAACGGAAATTCTGGTAGCCACTCCCGGTATACGCAATCTTATCCGTGAGCAGGAAATTGAGCAAATCCCAACCCTTATGCAGACCGGCGCCCAGTTCGGGATGAAGACAATGGATAAATCCCTCAAGGAGTTATACAAAAACAACATCATCAGCTTAGAGAGCGCTATGTCCAAGGTAAAAAATGTGGATGAGTTTAGAAATCTATGAGGATTAAAGGCCGGGCAGTTTTATTGGGCGATAACATCAATACCGATTTTATCATTTCGGGCAGGTATAAATTTTCCATAACTGATATGAAAGAATTGAGCAAGCATATTATGGAAGATATAGACCCCGAGTTTCCTAAAAAACTAAAAAAGGGTGAATCCATTCTTGTTGCCGGTGAAAATTTTGGTATGGGCTCATCCCGCGAGCAAGCCCCTTTGGTGATTAAGGAATCAGGCATCGTTGCGGTTGTGGCAAGGTCTTTTGCGCGGATTTTCTACCGTAACGGCTTCAATATAGGCCTGCCTTTAATTCAGGCCGATACCTCAAAAATTAAAGAGCGCGATGAGCTGGAGATTGATTTTGATCGCTCGCGCTTAGAAGACAGGACGCAAAACCTTAAGATTAATATCCAGCCTCTATCCGCCATTATGCAAAAACTCCTTGATGACGGCGGAATAGTAAATCACCTTAAGAAACACCATGGCAGGTTACGATTGTAAGGATAGCTAATTGCATCAGTTCATCTTCACTATTCTGTGTAATGTTATATGTGTAATCTGTAACGCTGGTGTAATGGTTTAATGTGTAATGGAAAGGCATATTTTTTTGTTTTTCCTTTACACAATCTTTTGCCTTCCACCCGCATTACACATTACACATTACACTTTACACCTTACACAAAATAATCAGGGTAATATTTATCAATGAGGCAATAGGATAGTATGTCTTACAAAGTTACCCTTATCCCCGGAGACGGGATTGGCCCGGAAGTAACTCAGGCAGCCAAAAAATGCCTTGAGGCAACCGGAATAAAGTTTGAATGGGAAGAGGCTATCGCAGGAACTAATGCAATAAAAGAATACGGCACGCCTTTACCCGGGTGTGTTTTAAAATCAATCCGCAAAAATAAAATTGCCCTTAAAGGCCCGATCATCACTCCCATCGGGAGAGGATTTCGTTCAGTTAACGTTGCCCTGCGCCAGGAGCTTAATCTCTTTGCCTGTTTAAGGCCGGTTAAATCCATTCCCGGCATTAAGTCCCCGTATTCCGGTATAGACCTGGTGATAGTCCGCGAGAATAGCGAAGACCTCTATGCGGGCATAGAATTTGAAAAGGGAAAAGAAAATACCAGGAAATTGCTCGGGCTTCTGCAAAGACTACAAAGCAAAAAACTTAAAACGGACTGCGCCATATCCATAAAACCGATATCGGCCGGCGCAACCAGAAAGATAGTCCGCTTTGCCTTTGAATATGCGCGTAAGTATAAGCGCAAGAAAGTTACCGCAGTGCATAAGGCGAACATTATGAAATTTACCGACGGTTTATTCTTAGAGACGGCCAGGAGGGCAGCCCGGAAATATTCAGGTAAGATTATTTTTGATGATTGTTTGGTAGATAATCTGGCAATGCAGTTAGTCAGGAATCCGCATAATTTTGACGTTTTGGTTTTACCCAATCTCTACGGAGACATCATCTCAGATTTGTGCGCCGGTTTAGTCGGAGGCTTAGGGATTGCTGCCGGAGCAAATATCGGTAAAAACATCGCTCTTTTTGAAGCGGTGCACGGCGCAGCTCCGAAATACGCCGGTTTAAATAAGGTAAATCCGACAGCAATGATTCTTTCCGGGGTCTTAATGTTAGAATATCTGGGAGAAGTCCGGGCCGCTAAAAAATT
>MHHA01000075.1 GCA_001805845.1 Omnitrophica WOR_2 bacterium RIFCSPLOWO2_12_FULL_46_30 | reverse complement strand
GCGCCTGGGGCCCAATTATCTATATCATCGTTTATATCCTGCGGCCGTTGATACTTTTTCCTGCGGGCGTGCTTTCGGCCGCAGCCGGGATAATCTGGGGGGCCGGATTCGGGTTTCTTTACCTGCAGATCGCGGCCAATATTTCTTCCACCGTAGAATTTTTGCTTGCCCGTTCGTTTGCGCGGGAATTAGTTGAGAAATACCTGAAAGGAAAATTGGTAAATTTAGACGCAAAGCTCGCCAGACATGGATTTTTAACTGTCCTTCTTATACGGCTCATTCCCAATGTGGCCTGGGATATTCAGAATTTAAGCTTGGGCCTGACTAAGGTAAAATTCCGGGACTATTTTCCCGCCACCCTCATCGGCATTATGCCGGGCTCCTTCGCCTTTGTCTTTTTCGGCTCATCTTTGCTCAAGGTTTTATTTAATCCTGAGAATTTCTGGCTTATCATTGCCGCGGCTTTATTTTTTGCCGCGGTCTATTATATTCAGAAATATATCAGGAAGATAAATCCGGGGGAGAAAAAATGAATACCTTTGTCCATCTTTTAGAAAAACATAATGGGAAATATAAAAATAGTTTGGAGAGAGGCAGATTAACCACCTTGCAGGTAAATATGGGCAATCTCTGCAATCAGAGCTGCCGCCATTGCCATATTGAGGCCTCCCCGCAAGGCAAAAATATAATGTCAAAAAAGATAGTTGAGGATATCTTGAAATTCTTGAGTAAATATAAAATTGAATCGCTGGATATAACCGGAGGCGCTCCGGAGCTTAATCCTCATTTTGATTATTTGGTTAGCTCTGGCCGGGGCCTGGTGGATGAGCTTATTGTGCGAAGCAATCTTACGGTTATCTTTGAGCCGGATAAAGTGCATCTGCCCGCATTTTTTAAGCAAAATAGAGTGCGTCTTATTTGTTCCCTGCCCTGTTACCGCAGGGAAAATGTTGATCAGCAAAGAGGAAAAGGAGTTTTTGAAAAAAGCATCAAAGCCCTGCACTTATTAAATAACGCCGGATTTTCCCGGGAGGAAGGGCTGCGCTTGGATCTGGTTTATAATCCTCTTAACGAAAACCTGCCGCCTAAGACAGAAAGATTAGAGAATGATTATAAGCAAATATTAAAGGCGCACTATGGAATTGATTTTAATCATCTGTTTACCATTACTAATGTTCCCATAGCCAGGTTTAAGCATAGTTTAGAGTCGCAAGAAAAATACGGTTTCTACATCGGCCTTTTGAAGGAAAACTTTAACTTCGCTGTCGTAGATAATCTTATGTGCCGGGCATTCTTAAGCGTGGGATTTGACGGGAAGCTCTATGATTGCGATTTTAACCTGGCTCTGGGATGGGCGCTTAAGGATGAATTCGGCAATCCCCTTAGCCTGGATACAATCAGCCCTGCGCAACTTGAGGGAAAAGAGATTGCGCTCGGCGAGCACTGTTTTGCCTGCACTGCCGGTTATGGCTCAAGCTGTCAGGGAGCGCTGGCAGGAGCAAAGGCCACTGGTTCTCTAAACGTGGATAGCCATAAGCCAGAGGGCAATGGTGCGGCTTCCGCTAGCCGCAGCCATAAGCCAGAGGGCAATGGTGCGGCTTCCGCTAGCCGCAGCCATAACTTAGTTAAGGAATATTATGGGAAAATCCTGAAGAGCAAACAGGACTTAAAAACTAATGCCTGCTGTTTGACGGATTCTTTGCCGGGAAATCTAGGTAAAATTACGGCAATGGTTCACTCTGAGATAAAGGATAAATTTTACGGCTGCGGCTCGCCAATTCCGCCTTTGTTAGAAGGCTGTAGGGTCCTGGATTTAGGCTGTGGAACAGGAAGAGACGCCTATATCGCTTCTTATCTTGCCGGAGAAAATGGCTTTGTCATCGGCGTAGATATGACCGATGAACAGTTAGAGGTTGCCCGTAAGCATAGCCGGTGGCAGATGGAGAAATTTGGATTTAGCAGGCGCAACGTTGATTTTAAAAAAGGTTATATTGAAAATCTCAAAGAGATTGGCATAGAAGATAATTCAATTGATGTGGTTATCTCTAACTGCGTGATTAATCTCTCGCCGGATAAAAAATCAGTCTTCAGGGAGGCGCTGCGGGTTTTAAAACCCGGCGGCGAGCTGTATTTTTCTGATGTTTTCTCCGGGATGCGCATTCCGCAGCATTTTAAGGATGACCCGGTTCTTCAGGGAGAATGTCTTGCCGGGGCCTTATATATAGAAGACTTCCGCCGGCTGCTGCGGGAATTAGGGTGCTTGGATTACCGGGTGGTTTCTAAGAAGAAAATCAGCCTTGAGCAGCCTGAAATAGAGAGAAAGGCGGGAATGATTGATTTTTACTCAATGACCGTGCGCGCTTTTAAGCTCGGCGGCTTAGAAGATATTTGCGAAGATTATGGCCAGAGCGCCGCATATTCAGGGACAATTCCGGGATTTCTTCATCAATTCGTCTTGGACGACCACCATATCTTTAAAACAGGAAAGCCGACGTTGGTCTGCGGTAATACCGCTTCAATGCTTCAGGAGACCCGCTACGGCAGCCATTTTAAGCTCAGCGGCGACAGGAGCAGGCATTACGGCCCCTTTGGCTGTTTGAGCGCTGATAGGCAGGTAAAAGAAAATGGCTCTTCCTCAGGCGCCTGCTGTTAAACCCAAAATCTGGGTTAAAAAATGCTGAAGCCATCAAATAATCTCCTCATTATTTTTGTAAAATATCCTCAGGCCGGCAGGGTAAAGACAAGATTAGCCAAGGATGTAGGTAAACGAAAAGCCGCAGACCTTTACCGCTTGTTCACAGAGGCAGTGCTAAAGAGGACAGAAGGGGAAAATTTTAAAAGAATAATCTGTTACACGCCGCAGGATAAAGAGAAAGAAATTAAAAAATGGTTAGGAAGCGATGGCCTTGAATTTTGCCCTCAAAAAGGAAGGGGCCTGGGAGAAAGATTATGCAATGCCTTTGGCTTTGCCCTGGGAAGTTCTGGCAGCCGCAGAATAGTTGCTATCGGCAGCGATAGCCCCCTGATTGATAAGGAAGTTGTCCATGCCGCATTCAAGGCCCTAGAAACCAAGCAATGTGTTTTAGGCCCTGCTGTTGACGGCGGGTATTACCTCATCGGATTGTCTTCTCTAAGCCCCGTTAGAAAGGACAGGGCAACCGGAAAAGAGAAAGAGGTTTCTAACGGGCTAAAGAGGGAAGTATTCAAAGGAATAGGCTGGAGCACAAGGAAGGTTTTTACCCAGACCGTCGCGAGGTTAAAGAGACTAAAAATAAGTTACCGCCTCTTAGATACGTCGTTTGACGTAGATAGGTATAAAGATATTGCATGCCTCAGGCAAAAAATAGGCAGCTCTTTACAGATAAATCCTTCTGGCCTTAAGCCCATAGCGCACGCGTTACGCAGAATTGCCAGATAATAAATCTCTTGTTTTTATCGGAGAAACGAATATAATAAATTTTTAAGGAAACATGACATAAGAAAAATCATCACAGGCTCTAGAAATGTGCCCATACATTTCTAGAGGCATTTGGGATGGTCGGGCCGCCATCTGAAATTTTTATGGTACGGGAAAGCATAAAACACTTTCCCATACCACTGCGAAAATCGCTGACAGTCAGAGGGCTGATGGTGCGGCAACCGAATAGCCGCAGCCAAAAGTCATCAGCCTGAGGCGATTTTTTTGTTCGGATGGCGGCCTTTAACTTTCAGGGAGAGCGCCGGTAAAATGAAAAGAATTCTTTTGTTTATCCTGCCGATTTTGATTATTGTTTCTGTGGGATTTACCATATTTGGGATATTCCAGGTACGTTACGAAGAAGAAAAACTGCTTGATGACCTTAAGAGAAAAGCCCGGGCAGTTGCTGAAAGTATGGAATTATCGGCAAGGTATCTTCTGGTAAATAACGACCTGAGGAACGGCCAGCGTTTAGTGGAACGTTTCCAATTGCGGGAACGCCTGCAGGGGTGCGCCATTTATGACAAGGAAGGAAAAATTTTGAGCATTACGCAGCGATTTGCGGATTGGAAGGAAAAAGATAAACCGTACATCCAGACAATATTAGAAAATAAAATTCCCCGCGGAGAACTTGAAGAATTTAAGCACTATTCGGTATACAGCTATATTTTTCCTGTTCTGGATGATGAGAATAACATTTTAGGGTTGGTAGAGGTAATTTACGATACCGCGTATGTCTTTACTATCCTGGCACAGTTGTGGAGGCGCATAAGTATTACCTTGATAATCATAGTGATAGCAATTGCTTTAATTGCGCTTCTTATCCAGCGGCAGATTTTTATCCTTCCGGTCAAGCGCCTTACTCAGTGGTTCCATCATTTTCAAAAGGGAGAAATTGACAGCCGGCATCCTATCAGAGAAAAAGGAGAGCTGGGAAAATTAGCCAGCGAGGTAGAGCAGGTAGCCCTCAGCTTAAGGATAGCCAGGCGCACGCTCTCAGAAGAAGCTGTGGTGCGTATGGAAAAAGAGGAGCTATGGACAGAGGCAAAGCTTAAGAATCTCGTTTTAGGCAAATTAGGCGAGAATGCCCTTTTTGTGGTTTCAAACCGGGAGCCGTATATGCATGTTATTGATGAACCGAACGGCAGGCCTAAATGCATCAGGCCGGCAAGCGGCGTGGTTACCGCACTACACCCAATTCTCTGCGCCTGCGGAGGGACCTGGATTGCTCACGGAAGCGGAAATGCCGACCGGAAATTTGTAAACTCAAAAGATAAGTTAGGGGTTCCTCCTGACGATAACCGCTATATTTTAAAACGGGTCTGGCTGACAAAAGAGGAAGAAGAGGGCTACTATTATGGCTTTGCGAACGAAGGCATCTGGCCGCTATGCCATAATACGCATACCCGCCCGATTTTCAGAGAATCTGACTGGCAGATGTATAAAAAGGTGAATATGAAATTTGCCGAAAGTATTTTAGCAGAACTTCCGGCAAAAAGCCCCTTTGTCTTTATCCAGGATTACCATTTTACCCTGCTTGGGAAAATGATTAAAGAAAAACGGCCCGACGCAACCATTGCTCTATTTTGGCATATCCCTTGGCCTACGCCGGAGTCATTTTCAATATGTCCCTATCAGGAAGAAATTTTAGACGGTATGCTCGGATGCGATTTAGTCGGTTTTCATGTGCAGAACCACTGCAATAATTTCTTAGATACGGCAAACCGGCTCCTTGAGTCGCGGGTAGACACAGAG
>MHHA01000074.1 GCA_001805845.1 Omnitrophica WOR_2 bacterium RIFCSPLOWO2_12_FULL_46_30 | reverse complement strand
AGGATAATTTCAGATTCAATTTCAAACCGGCTGCTTTTTAGCTTCATCGCTTGCAGGCTCCGGCGCTTTATAAGGCGAAAGCCATTTTGGCTATCCGGAATACGCTGCCGGCAGAGCCAGGAGATAAAAGTTGACATAAGCCTGTTGGTTAAAAGCCTCAGGAAGGGCATGCCCCCGGGACACTGCATTCGGTTGCCAATGATCATCTCAGCCTCAGGATGCATCGCTTGCGCCTTTAGAAAATTTATTATATCTTCTGGTGAATGTTGGCCGTCGCCATCCATAGTGATTAGCGTATGGTGACCATTATCTACTGCGTATTGAAGGCCCCTCCTTAAGGCGGCGCCTTTGCCCCGATTAACTTGATTCTTTAGAACGATGGCGCCGCTTTTGGCTGCTGCTTCAGAAGTTGAATCTGTTGAACCGTCATCAACGACGAGCACATCCAAATCCTGCTTTCTTAATTCATAGACAATGGAACCTATAGTCTTGGCTACGTTATACGACGGAATGATTACGCAGGCCTTGGTCATAGCCAGAACTGCCTGAACATTTCCCACTGACCAGGATACTTTCGAATGCGGTCTTCGAAAAGCCGCAGATAAACCTGGGTCAATAAACGCACATCTTTTTCAAATTCCTGGGAAGGGCTGAATTCCATGGGAGCGGTAAAGGATAAACGGAATTTATTATGTTTCTGGCGAATGGTAAAAGCGGCTATTATGGGAGTTTTATTTCTTAAAGAGAACACCGCAGGCCCCTTGGGAATTGTTGTGGGTAGCCCGAAAAAATCTAAGATAAGCCCTCCCTGGGTAAAATCCCTGTCTCCTAAGATACAGACAATTTCGTTACGGCTCAAGGCCTCAAGAGAACCTCTTACCGCATGTTCAAGGGGTATCACCCGTAAACCGTTTGATTCTCTCTGCCGGTTGAAAAAACCATTGACCCCCTTGTGCTTATGGGTAAGGGTAACCGCATTCACCGGATACTTCAATATTCCCAGGGTGACGCCTCCTAATTCCCAATTTCCGATATGGGCGCTTACGATAATTAAACCCCTGCCTTGAGAAAGCGCCGTATCAATATATTCTCTTCCTTCAACAATGACATTTTTTTTAATATAGCCGGGATTTAATCGCTTGAATTTAAAAAAGTCTGCCAGGTAGAGGCCAAAATTGATAAACACGCTTTTGGTATATTTTTTCAAACGGCTTTCCTCAATTGCCGGAAAAATTGCTTTTAAATTACCTCTCACCGCAATCCTGTCCTGCTTTGAAAGCAAATACTGCAAAGTGGATAAAACCTTGGCTAAAATGTAACTCATTGAGAGGGGCAAAGAAAGGGTTAAAAATTCCCCTATACGATAAAGGATGTAGTTAAGCATATAACCAACTAAGGAACCAACGGGTTACCTTGCCCTTTATTTTGCCCAAAGAGACAGGGCCTACGAAGTAGAGCAACTTTGAGCCTCGCTTAAAACGAGTCTGGCAATATCAAAACTGGCATTAGGTTTACTCATCTTAAGCGCTGCAGCGGACATAGCCTTAAGCGTCGCGGGTGAGGCAAGCAAACCCTGGATAAACTGGGGCATAAGCTTCTCATCAGTTATCTTGACTGCCGCTCCCCTGCTTAAGAAATAAGCAGTGTTGATTTCCTCCTGTCCCGGAAGAGGCTTAACGATTACCATCGGAAGCCCTTTAGCCACTGCCTCTGCCGTGGTCAGGCCTCCGGCCTTGGTAATAATCATGGTAGAGATCTCCATTAATTCATCAATATTGGCAATCAACCCAAAAAGGCAGATTTTCTTCTTGGAGGATTTTATCTTGCGTTTTAATCTGCGGTATAATTTTTTATTGCTTCCGGCAACCACCACGAGTTGCGAGTCTAACCTCATCTTTTTAAAGGCAGAGACTATTTTGACTAAGGGGCCTAAGCCCTGGCCTCCGCCCATAGCCAGAATAATCGGCTTATTAATGTTAAGCGCAAATTTTTCAGCCAGTTCTTCTTTATTATGTTTGAGAGTAAATTTTGGGTCGATCGGTATGCCATAGACCTTAATTTTTTCAGCCGGCACGCCCTTTTGAATAAACCGCTCCAAAACATCATCGCTGGGGGCGATAAAATAATTAACTGTATCGTAGAGCCAATAGGAATGCGGCGCGTAGTCGGTTAATACCCCCAAAAGCGGAAGCCGACTGGCGTATGTTTTCTTGAAATCGGCGACCATACCGCAGGGAAAGGCCTGAGAACAGACCACCGCATCAGGCCTGAATTCATCAAAGAGCTTTTTTAATTTTGGTGAATTATGCTTATGGATTAATTCTTTTATTTTCTGCGTGCGCGTAACGATGGAAGGGTTATCGTATAGATAATCCCAGATGCCGGGAGTGCGCTTTATCACGCCCAGATAGAGGCGGTTGATTATTTTCTCGGTAACCGGGTTGGTATAATTAAAGGCATTAAGGTTTAACACCTCAACCTCAGGGTTTAATATTTTTAAGGCATTCTCAATGGCAAGGGTTGCCCGATGGTGGCCTGAGACCTCAGAGATATAAAGCAATAAGATTCTTAAGTTTGACATCAGAGAACTTCCAGGGCCGCTTTGATAACCTCGGGATTGAACTGGCTGCCGGAATAACGTTTCAGTTCCAGGCGCGCTTCTTCTTTGGTCTTGGCCTTGCGGTAAGGACGGTCGGTAGTCATAGCATCAAAGGTATCGGCAACCGCAATGATAGAAGCAAGAAGAGGGATTTGTTTTCCTTTCAATCCTTCCGGGTATCCTTTTCCATTATATCTTTCGTGATGATATTTGACGCCGGCGAGCGCGCCGTCTAACTCTCTGATAGATTGAAGAATAGTCACCCCGTCTGCCACATGCCTCTGAATGATTTTTCTCTCACCTATAGTAAGCTCGGAGGTCTTGTTTAATAATTTTTCGGGCGTGCCGATTTTCCCGATATCGTGCAGGAGGCTGGCAATATGAAGATTTTCCATAAAATTATCATCAATATCCCTGCCCGCTTTAAGTTTTTCACCGATTGCCAGGCTATAATTGGTAACCCGCGAGATATGGCCGTGGGTATAATGGTCCTTGGCATCAACCGCAGCCGCTAAGGCAATGGTGGTATGGATAAAGAGATTGCGGCGCTTTTGCAGTTCATCTTCTAAGTCCCTGAAAAGCTGGGCATTGCGCAGGGCCATTGCCACATCAGAGGCCAGGGCGCCAAAAAAATCCAGCTCATCCTGCCTGAATCTGCCGTTATTTTGTTTTGCCCCCAGGAGCAATATACCCAGAAGGTCATCTCTCCAAAAAGCTGGAACACAAACTTCCGCCTCAAATATCTCCATTTGATAGAGGACCTTTTCAATTAAACGCGCGGTTTCTTTCCCGGGTTTTTTATCCTTAAGCCATCCTTTCAGTTTCAGGAATTCTAAGGCCTCCGGCCCGCCAAATAATTTTTTGTCATAGCTTTCTCTAAAGAAACGAATAAGGGGATTATCCGCATCCATGCGCAGAAAACCTGCCGGCAGTTTAAGCCCCTTTTCTCCCCTGGAAACAGTTAGCACATAGTTGTCCTTATCTCTATTATGCAGCAGAATGCCCGCGTGTCGGACGCCAACTTTCTGCACAATCATACGTACAATCATTTTGATGAGAATCTGAGGTTCATGTATCAAAATCATTGACTTGGCTGCAGCTTCAAGTTCCTTTTTATAATTTAAAACGCGCTTTTTTCTCATTCTTTTAACTATCACAATACCTTCATTACTACTTTCTCCAGCTCATCAAGTTCAAGCGGCTTGTGAATGAACCCGTAAGCCCCTAATTTTTTGGTTTCTTCTTTTGCATAGTCATCGTTTCTTCCGGTAATCATGATTACCTTTATCTGCTGATTCAACTCTTGTATCCTTCTTAAGGCCTCAATGCCGTCCATCCCTTCCATTTTAATATCCAAAAGCACAACCCGCGGATGTTCATTAACAACCTTCTTGAGCGCCTCCTCCCCGCTAGAGGCGGTAGAAACATCAATTTTTCTCTTGCGGAAAAAGTTAGCGGCGAACTCCCGCACATCCGATTCATCGTCAACGATAAGCAATTTTGCGTTCATTGAACAGTTTCCTCTCTTATAGCAGCCAGCGGCAGTTCCAAAATAAATTTTGTTCCCTGTTTATACGTTGATTCAAAGCTTATTTTACCATAATGATTTGAAGTAATTATCTTTTTTATCACATAAAGGCCGAGGCCGGTGCCTTTTTTGCTTGAGACCTTGGTGGTAAAAAAAGGCGTAAACATCTTCCTGAAGTCCTCATGCTTTGCGCCGATGCCGTTATCTTCTACATTGATTTTTAAATAGCCGTTGCCTGAGCTTTCAGTATAGATTCTGATTTTTCCCCGATATCCGGGCTCTTTTAAGGTTTCACGCCGCTCTACCATGGCGTCGTAGGCGTTATCAATGAGGTTAAAAAAAACCTCCTGCAGCTGGGTCAAATTGCCATTTATGGCAGGGGTATCCCGGGGATAATCCCTGATAATATCAAGCTCGCTTAATTTTATCTTATATTGCACCATCTCCAGAGTAGAGTCAATTATCTTATCCAGGGCGACTGCGGAAAAACCTTCTTCGCCTTTACGGGTATATTTAAGCATCCCTTTTACTATTTCACCGCCTGAAACCACATTACTTTGAATTCGCTCCAGGGCGTACTTAATCTGGTTAAGCAGCTCTCTTTGTTCAGAAGTATAACTTGTAGTATCGGTTAATTTAACCGTATCTAAGGTATCCCCGGCAATCAGCGACAAGGCATAAAAACGGTTATTTATCTGATGAGACAAACCGTCGGCCATGGTCCCGATAGTCGCCATCTTCTCTGCCTGGGAGATCTGCTCCTGCAGCTCCTTGGCATCTTCAAAAAAACGGGCGTTATCAATTGCCAATGCCGCCTGGTTAGCCAAAACTGTAAAAACATTTAAATCATCCTGGCTATAGATGGCACCCGAACGTTTATCCCCTAGTACCAGAAAACCCAGAAGATTATTTTCCACAAAGCTAGGGATAACCACGCAGGCAGAAAGCAGGGTTAACTGCTCATTTAACTTTTCCAGCTCTACGGCAGGTTTATTCTGCTGGGGGCGCCTTCCGATTTCCTCAGAAACCAAGGGTTCTTTTTCTTCCAGAAGGCATTTAACCAAAGGGTCATCAACTTTAACATAGGAAAGCATCCGGGCTGGGCCTTTCCCCCTTAGCGCAACCAGTTTGTAATATGAATTTTCCCTATCCAGAAGATAAATGCCTGCGTAATCAAGCTGCACCGCTCTGGTGACAATGTGGACTATAAGTTTAAGGAGCTTCTGCATATCCCTGATGCGCGTCATACCCACAGATGCCTGCCTTAAGGTATCCTGATAACGCCTTTGTTCTTTCAGGATTCTTTCCTCGGCTCTGCGGCTAAGATAAATGTATATGAAAGGGGCTATTGTTGCAAAAATTCCCATTAACACTAAGGGAGCCATCCACCATCCAGTGCCGAATGTTCCTATGAGCCAGCTTCTAAGCGAAACCGCGATAGCGAATGGGATACCTAAAAGCAAAGTGTAAACTGCTATAAATACCCCTGTTCGGGTGATAACAACCTTTATATCCATAAGACGATAGCGAAGGATGGCGTAAGACATTAATCCTATATAAATTGAAACTAATATATTTCCATAAGGAAAAATTTTTATACCGTACCATAAAGGATAATTAGTAGAACCTCCACTAAAACCGATTATGGCTCCTAGCAATATATATTTAATCTGAGTACGTTTTTGTGGAGATGCAGTTTTTATTTCTCTAAACATAATATACCAACAATACAATACTAACCAACCCCAAAAAACAAGAAAAGGTAAATAAGCTATACCTGCTTGTGGCCAGTATTTAAAAGACAGTATCGGCGATACATTTTTAATAAAAAGGGATGTAAAGCTTAAAACAAAAGCAATAGAATTCACTCCATAGCAGAAATAAATAATCTTCTTCTTTTTTTGGAATAAGCCAAGCCATACTAATAGAAAATGTAACAATGTCACAGGTATAAAAATTGCGGCAGCCGTTAAGATACGACACCATAACAACGCATGAATTCTTAGAGACGAAATCTGCCAGAAAAAATAACTATAACTCCAAACGGCGACGGTAAAACTAAAAAGGAGCCAAAGTTTATGGGAGATATTTCTAGGACTTTTTAAAAAAATTAAGAGTCCAAAAATTGAAGAAAATAAACCATTAACTAAACCTGACAATGCCCAAAAATTCATCTGTTTTTAATTTTTAGAGTATACTGCTCATTAAGAAACTTCTCTTGCAAAACAATACTGCATAGTTTTACTGTGTTGGATTATTATTTGTAAATCATTGTGAGAAAAACCAGCAGCCTTAAAAATATTTTTTAATTCATCTTCTGTTCTATAAATAAGATACCATTCTGCTACCCACTCCATCCAGCCAGCCGAAGGACTGCTATATTTATCTCTAACATTTGAAATAACTATAATCCCATTCCTTTTGAGAAGTTTCTTAAGATTACTTATTAGTCTTGTTGCAATCCCTTCATCTAAATAATCAAACAAGCCGTTAGAATAAATTAAGTCGTAGTTCTTAACAATCTCTTCTCTAATATTTTTTTTCAATGCGAGGCGTATAGCATTTTTTTGAAAGAAATTAACGTTACTATCATTATTTAAAAGTTCTTTTGCATAATTAATAGCTCTACTATCAAAATCATAACAGTCAAAGACTACTTCTGCAAAAAGTTCTTTAGAATCTGCTTCCAGCAACTCCTTAATTTCTCTTGCTGAACCAGAAGCTAAGTTCATTATACGTATATTATGGTTTTTTTGGTTTCCTTGATCTTCTAGAAAGGTAATGATCATCTTTTTAATATCTTCCTTTCTTTCGCGCACAGCTTTAGAAACATTTAATTGCTGAAAATAATTATCCCATAATCTGGTAAAGCCAGTCGTAGATGAGTGATTCTGGTAAATGTCGTCTATAATTTTAAAATCTCCTGCATAACCAAATGGCTTCTCATAACTCCATCTTATGAAATCTCCATATAAAAAATAGTGTCTATATCGTTTCTCAAATATCCTTTTCATTTTATATACTTTTGATTCATCATATGTATTTTCTTTTTCAAATTGCAGAATATCATTATATACTTTATCCAGAGTTAAATTGAACCTATCCTGAAATTTATACCAGTCATCAGGATGCTTTGTTAAATGCGCCTGCAATTCCCGGCTAAATTTAAGATAGTGTTTTACTTCCGAAAATATGCTTGAACCTGTAACGGGCATCTACCTCAAAACTTCCTTTACTTTATTTACTAAGTCTGAAATATCAAAAGGCTTATATATATAGGCTACAGGAGTAAATTCTTCCACCATTTTCTCAATCTTTTCATCCGCGTAACCGGTAATGAATATAACCGGCACCTTTTTAATGTTTTGTTTCTTTAGAATTTCATTTATTGAAAGCACGGTCTCAACCCCGTTCATCCCCGGCATTCTGATATCGGCAATGAGCAAGTCAAAGGTTTCTTCTTCAACCATCACTAATGCATCCTGTCCGTTCTTTGCCAGGAAAACAGTATATCCATTTTTCTCAAGAAGTTTAGATAGAGACCTTATTACGAGTTCCTCGTCATCAATCACCAGAATTTTCTTACGCCTCATTGGAATCCTCCTGTATGCATTCCGCTCCCGGAGTGGATTAAGAGCTTATTAAAACTAAGTTGTAACCTGGCTCATTTCCTTTGCCTTAGGTAGTTTCACTGTAAATACAGAGCCCTTATTCACTTCAGAATGAACGTTGATTAAACCGTTATGCTTCTCAATTATTGACTGGCATATGGATAACCCCAGGCCTGTGCCCTTGCCTACATCCTTGGTAGAAAAGAAGGGGTCAAATATTTTTGAGATTATCTCTTGGGGTATGCCGTAGCCTTCGTCTCTAACCTCAAGGATTATCCAATCCTGGGCTCTTGAAACAGTTATATAAACAGTGCCTCCTTTTTTAATATTATTCATGGCATCTTTTGCGTTTAAGATTAGATTAGTCAAAACCTGCTCTAACTCGTTTTTATTGCCTATAATCCGGTAACTATCTTCCTGCGCCTTGGTAACAAGCCTGATGTTCTCCTGCTCTAATTGATAAGCGAGGAAGGTAACCACATTATTAACTACATTTAATAAATCTACCTCAGCTACCGCTGTTTGCTCCAAGGGCTTTTTGGCATAGGTCATTAATTTCTGCACTATTGTCCGGCAACGTTTAGTCGCCTCTTCAATTAATTGAAGCGATTCTTTAGAATCTGCGTCCAGCGCAGTATCAAGCGCTAAAAGCATCTGAACGTTGGTTAATATTGCGGTTAATGGATTATTTATTTCATGGGCCACGCCTCCGGCAAGGGTTCCTACCGTGGCTAATTTCTCCGCCTGTATGAGTTGTTTTTGCGCCTGGACCAATTCTTTTGTCCTCTGCCTGACCTGGTCCTCCATATTTTCATAAAGCAGGGAATTGGATATAGCAATGGCGGATTGATTTTTCAGGGTATTCAAGAAGTAAAAATCCATTGCGCTGTAAGGCCTAAGGTTGGATTTCCGGCCTAAATTAATTATGCCCAATAGTTTTTCGTTCAGCACCAACGGAATAACTACCGTTGAGTCGGTGGTATTAAAATAATCTTCGGCCTCCTCCTTCATCAATGCGTAAGCAGGATCTATGTCCGCAAACTCTTTATAGGCGAGCTTATTATTCTTGGTCAGCCATAGAAGAAAAGCATTATCCGCCTTTAGTTCAACAATGCCCTCAGAATTTTTTATCCTGTTTTTTAATTTATAAGTTCCGGTTTTTTCATCGTAAATAAAGATGCTTATCTGCTGGGAATATAAGGTGTCGGAAAGGACATCCTCAAGGCGCGGGATGAGTTGAGCCAGCCCTTTTAAATGCACCAGGTCCTCAGCAAAGCGGTGGGCAATTTCCTCAAGATTAGAGCGCCTGCGCTGAAATAGGTGGTCTATCTTTGGCTGGATGGCGCGCAGGTAAAAGGCAGCCAGCAGAAAACTTAAAATCCAGAACCAAACCTGAAGGGCATCAGATTCTCTTAGGTGAGGGAAGAGCCACTTATGCAAAAGGAAAATAGGGATAATTATAAAGGAAAAGGTAAACAGCCACATTATTGTCTTGTGGATGACTGTTTCTATATCAAAAGCCCTGTATCTTACTATTGCATACGCCACCAGCGATATGTAGATGAACATGGATATATAGCCGTAGGGATACATTGCCAGCCAGAAGAATTTTGGCAGGAAATCAGCGGACGCGCTAACCGCAATCAAGAGCGCGATAAATACCATCCTTTTCTGTATTTTCTTGATGGGGATTTTTTCAAACCTGTAAGCAGAATAGAGGCTCCTGATACTGATTATAAATTGCGCAAAGAAGAATATTAAATAGGGGGCCACCCAGAAGGTATAAATAGGATAATATCCCCAAAAATATTTTCTCATCTGGTAAGGCAGGATAAGCTTATCGGTGGTAATGGCTAAGACATAAACCAGAAGAGAAACCAGGTAATTCATCACTACAAAAGATTTTTTATAGCGCAGCTCGCCCGACCAAGCCATGGTAAAGAACATTACGCTGGGCATTATGTTGACCACGCCCAGGAAAGTAAAGTTCCGGTACAATTTAATTGCCAGCTCCTGCTTATTGCTTGAATACACGAAGGATATGCTAAAAAGCCAGAAGCCCATCGCCAGGCATTTATAGAAAAAAGCTATATTTATAATTGAGTTTTTATTCTGCCTTAAGACAAAAAAACCTATGGAAAGAATGAGCACGCCTACCAAGAGGGTTGGTATAGCGTAAGGATTAAGAAAATAATTAGAGGGATTTAATAATTCTTCAAACATCAGCGCGCCTGCCTTATGCTTTCTATCATCGGCTCATCTACTAATTTATCGCCCCAGTAGAAAGCGGAAACTTCAAAACCGTGCTTTTTGCCCAACTCCCTTATTTCGGATATTTTCTCGGATGTAATGTTGCCCCTGCCAAAGCTATAGCTTTCAAAACGTTTTTCCAATGCCAGTATGATTGCCTCGGCAAAACACCCGTATAAAGTATCGGGAGTTGGTAAGCCGGTGTCAATGGGAAAATAGACCGGCGTGGGTGAGCTGCTCAGGCCTCCGGAGAAAATAAGGATATCTTTTCGGTTCGTCGGCGCACAGGATACATTTTTGGGGTATCCGACATCGCAGATTATGCAGCCGGGCTTAAACCAATCAATTTTAAGAATGGAGGCGCTGACGCTGGCTGCGGCAATAATAATATCGGCATCCCTTACGGCGGAAAAATTATCAGTTGTGGAAATTATCCTCGCCTTACGCCTTCTTGCTAATTCTTTGTTTAACTGGCGAAGGTTTGTTTTCGTCCTGCCGGTTATGGTTAGCTGTTTTACCTTATCAACTAAAACTCTTGCGCAGGCGCTTCCGATATCTCCGGTTCCGCCGATCACAGCTACTTTTAGAGAAGAAAGATCCCTGCTCAAGAGATTAGCGGCCTTGAGGATCCCGTCTATGGCCATCGCCGCGGTAAAGGTATTTCCGGTAGTCACCGGGACATCCACTTCCTTAGCAATCTCCTGGCCGATCCTCTCTCCGACGATAGAAGTAAATCCTCCCAAAGTTACTATTCCTACTCCGTGCTTTTCCGCAACCTTGCAGGCCCTGACTACCTTGGAGAATACCGTCCAGACATCCTGCTCTATCATATCCGGTATAAATGTGGCGGCCATAAGACAGCCATTTACGGATTGCCCGGTTTTAGATTTAAAATTCAGGATATCGTGGATTTTAAAAGACGGGGTTACCTGGAAAAGTTGGCCTAAAAATTCCTGAGAGGGCATCTTAAAATCAGGATGCAGCATCTTCAGGCTTTTCTCCAGATGCTTGAAATTATAAAAATGGCCGATAATGCCGAAGCCGGCAATTTTATCGGTATCTCCCTGTTTATAGTTAACATATCTTGTAGAGATCAGGCGGCGTTCCACCGCTTCTAATATAGCTTCGAAATTTTGCGTAAGCAGCTTCTTTACATAGGATTCGGCAAAATCTTTGATTGCCGGGATTCCCACCTTTAAACGGGCCTTCACCGCCACCTCAGTCCCGCCGGCACAGCTTTGAAACTTCCATTCTCCGGAAAATTCCTCTAAATCTCCCTCTATAGCCTTGAAATAAATTGCATTTTCCCCTACCGTCAGAGTATCCTCTTCAGTCCAGCTGATAGGAACCTTATCTACTTGAATCCGCCATTTTGTGGTCATCTTGGGATGGGCTCTATGTATTACCGATGCTTCCTTTACGCAAGGTATATAGGTTGGGAATTCTTCAATCTTAGTGATAAGGCGAATTACCCTCCATTTTGGGGCGGGAATCAGCCTTAATACCTGTATTTCTATCAAATCTTTATCAGGCATAGATCATCTCTTTAACCGCGTTTCTAATTTTAAAGATGCCGATTTGCAGGCAGAGGTCATCAACTACCTCGCCAGCCTCTTTCAGCAAATATACGGGTTTACCTATTTTTACCTTTATCGGCAGCAGGAATTTAGGAAATTTAGCTTTTCTGGGAAATGCCTCATAGGCGCCAATGATTGCGCAAGGCACGATAGGCCTTCCTGTCTTCATCGCCAAAAGAGCCGTCCCTCTCTTAAATTCCCTGAGTTTTCCGTGATGGCTGCGGCCTCCTTCCGGGAACAAGCCCACATTTTCATTTTTATGCAATAATGCGATTGCCCCGTTAGAGGCACTGCCGCTGGGCAGAGCCTCTACTGCGCGTAAAAACCATCTCAGCCAGAATATGCGGTAGAGGCCGCGCAGGGCGATACAGTGGATCTTTCTGGGCACCGCCGCCATAACTAATATAGCGTCCAGAAAACTTGTATGATTGGCAACGATTATAAAATTAGTCTTCTTGGGTAAATTTCCTAATCCTTGCGCTTTAAACCTAAAGCATAATTTGAAGATTATAATAAAAATTATGCGAAATATCCAGTACCACATATCTATGGCTTTGGCTTTGAAGATTAGCTAAACCAACGGCTTATGGCTGATCAGCAGGCGGAACATTGGTTAAGCTATCTTTTCTACGTTCCCTGCCCTGTTGATGGTAAGCGATCTTTTCATTGATCCAGCGCTCAATATGCTTTTTATGGAACCGCCAGTCAGCGCCAATCTTAAAAGCCGGGATTCTTCCTTCCCTTGCAAGCTTATTCACCGTAAAGGGATGCAATTTAAGGAATTCGCTTACCTCTTTTGTGTTCATTATTTCCTTGTCTTTAATCATATTTAACCTCAAGCACACAACTAAAACAAATTAAACACAACTATAAATATACTAAACAAACTTTAAGTTGTCAAGCAGAAAATCGCCTTCCTGCCGGCAGGGGGTATAATTTCCTAACCTTTTGTGGATTACTTGGTTATGGCCTCAGTAGTATTTGCAAAGGCGGCTGCGGAGGAAGGTTCAATTTGAGATGACACTGATTCTGGCTGCTTTGGTGCGGAAGGCGCTGGCTCTGCGCTTTTGGCTTTGCCTATCGGAAGAAAAACCACTGCCTCCTGGCTTGTAGCTGCGGCTATCGGAAGCCGCACCACTGCCTCCTGGCTTGTGGCTGCGGCTATCGGAAGCCGCACCACTGCCTCCTGGCTTGTAGTTTTTAAGTTATCAAATGGCATCTGGGAAAGCCTTAAGCGCAGACTGGCGATTGCCTCTTTTACGCCTTCTTGCATAAGGTTTGCGAAGCTATTAACATCCTTTCCCCAATTATGGTATAGGCCCTGAACAAGGGTCTTTTCTTTGTTCAGGTTATATGACCAGACTACTTCTCCGGTATCTATTTTCTTAAGATAGAGTTCAATGTTTAACCTTTTATGTGATGAGCCGGCAGGCAGGCCAAAACACCAAAGGGCAGGGCCTAAGAAAGAAATGCCGTAGGAGTAGGTTTTTCCTTCGTAAAGCGTAGAGTGAATCTCGCCGCTTAAGATTAGATCCACCCTGGAGGCTAATGGCGTAGGGGTAAGGACAACCTCGCCGAAAAGGGAAGAATTCCTCGCGGCAGTAATTAATATCTCAAGCAGATTTTCATTCATATTAAATTCAAATTCGTTTTGTATATTGAACATCTTTGCTTCATCCGGCCGCTCATAACGGATTGTCCCGTATGGCACAAGAGGGATTAAATACTTATAAACGCCTCCATAATTTTTAAGCTTTCCCCTTTTCTCAACGAACGGGACCACCGCAAGGTTCAATGCGCGCCTTTCTTCCTTTTTGGCTATAGTCGCTTGGGCATTTTGTTCAGGTATTACCAGGGAAGCAGATTTATGGCTGCGGCTATGGGAAGCCGCACCATTGCCCTCTGGCTTATGGCTGCGGCTATGGGAAGCCGCACCATTGCCCTCTGGCTGATCGGCAGATTTGACAGTGGATCTACTTGTGGCTAAACAACCAGTAAGGCTCAACACTATAAAGAGCAAGAAAATAGCTTTCCTGCCTTGCCGGCAGGCAGGCGGCGATAACCTTATGCGATTTTCATCCCGCACCTTCCCAGAATACCACGCAGTTTGCTGCATCTTCTTCATAGCTCTCGGAGCGATTTAAGCTTCCTCCTCAATCGTTGCCAGCGTATCCGCGACATTAACGCTTTGCCCTTCAAGCGAAAAGACCTCTGAAAGCTTCCCCGTGGCCGGCGCGGGCAGATTGAAAGTTGCCTTATCGGTGGTCAGCTCAACTAAATCTTCGTCTTTTTTAACATTTTGGCCTGCCTGGAAATACCAGTATGAAACTACGGCTTTGGTTATGCCCTCTCCCAATTCCGGCAATATCACCTTTACCATCGCTACCCTCCAGAACAAAAAACCTGCTGAAACTTCTCAATTACCTTTTCCTTGACTTCTTCCATCTTAAGAGAATTTAGCTCCTTTAATTCTGCGATTGACGTCATCATTATATCCAACCCGCAGGGCTTAATCAAGGAAAATAAATTCAAATCG
>MHHA01000073.1 GCA_001805845.1 Omnitrophica WOR_2 bacterium RIFCSPLOWO2_12_FULL_46_30 | reverse complement strand
GCTTTTTGAGGAGATGCTCAAAATGATGCGTGAGGCGCAAGGTATCGGCCTGGCCGCAAACCAGGTGGGAGTGGATAAACGGATGTGCGTAGTTTGCGTTGATGATAAGGTATTTAAACTTGCTAACCCCAGGATTCTTAAGAAAAAAGGCTTTGAGGTTATGGAAGAGGGTTGCCTGAGCCTGCCCAATGTAACGGTGAAAGTAAAAAGGGCTAAAGAAATACTCTGCCAGGCGCTCAATGAGCATAGCGAGTTAATAGAATTTGAGGCTACAGAATTATTAGCCCGGGCAGTTCAGCATGAAGTTGACCATCTCCTGGGGAAGATGATTATTGATTATGCCCCTGTGTGGCAGAGGGTTACCCTGCGCAGGAAAATCAAAGCGTATAAAAAGAAGAATGATTAAGCGCCTGCCGCCATGGTTTAGACAGGAAATCCCCCGCAATATACATTTGGTCAGAAACCGCCTGAGAGATTTTGAGAATCATAAGCTCAATACGGTCTGCCTGAGCGCCCATTGCCCGAATATTAACGCCTGCTTTGAGAATAACAGCGTTACCTTTATGCTCCTGGGGAATATCTGCAGCCGCAACTGCAATTTCTGCGCCGTGGAAAAAGGAAATTCTTTGCCGCTTGCCCTCTTAGAGCCCTATGAGCTTGCTTTAACCGCCCGCAGGATGAATTTAAGATATGCGGTGATCACTTCGGTAACCCGCGACGATTTATCTTCCGGAGGAGCGACCCAGTATGCCCGGGCAGTGTATTTGACGCGCAGACTTAATCCGGAAATAAAAATTGAGCTGCTTATCCCTGATTTTAAGGGTTCCAAAACCGCGCTTGGGCTTGTGGTTAAATCCAGGCCGGATATTATCGGCCATAATTTAGAGACCGCTCAAGGCCTGTATGCGAAGATCCGGCCATTGGCTGATTATCAACGTTCCTTAACCGTCTTAAGAAATCTTAAGGGATTGGGATTTGACGGTTTTATAAAATCCGGTATAATGCTGGGGCTTGGCGAGACGGAGTCCCAGGCGCTTGAGGCGGTGAGCGATTTAAAAAATTCCGGCTGCGATATACTTACCCTGGGGCAGTATCTGGCGCCGCTAGAAAGCAATTTTCCGGTAAAAGAATTTGTCAGCCCGGAAAGATTTGAATATTATTGCCGGAAGGCCTTAGCCATAGGATTTAAGGCAGTATATTCCGGACCGCTGGTACGTAGTTCCTACAGGGCGCAAGAGGTATATGCGAAAATAGCATGCTGAATTCAAAGGGTATTACCATGTACGATTTAATTATCATCGGCGGCGGGCCGGCGGGCCTGACTGCGGCATTATATGCGGGGCGCTCCCGGCTTAAGACGTTGCTCTTAGAAAAAATGAGCTTAGGCGGGCAGATTATTTTATCTCCGGCCATTGAGAATTTTCCCGGGTTTGCCGGCGGTATTGAGACAGGCAGGCTCATCCTGGCAATGCAGAAGCAGATAGAGGAACTGGGCATTGAAGTAAAAACTGAGGAAGCAACAAAAATAACCTATGATTCCGGCTTTAAAGTGGACACCAGAGAGAGCCGGGAACAGGCCAAAACCATTATTGTCTCAAGCGGCGCCTTCCCTAAAAAATTGAATATCCCGGGCGAGGATAAGCTCATTGCCAAAGGCGTATCCTATTGCGGGACCTGCGATGGCCCGCTTTTTAAAGGAAAGGAAATCGCGGTGGTAGGCGGCGGGGATAAAGCGGTTGAGGAGGCGATATACCTGACAAGATTTGCTTCAAAGGTTACCCTTATTCACCGCCGGGAAAGCTTGCGGGCAAGCAAGATTTTGCAGGAACGGCTTTTTGAGAATAAAAAGATAGAAATCCTCTGGAGCGCCATACCTCAGGAGATATCAGGCGGAAATTTTGTTGAAGGTTTGAAGATAAAGAATCTCAAAGATAACCGGCTCAAGGAGATGGCATGTTCAGCCGTTTTTATATTCATCGGCATACATCCGCATACGGAATTTTTAAAGGGTTTAGTGAAATTAGATGGGCAGGGCTTTATTTTAACCAATGAGAATATGGAGACATCGCTTGATGGTTTGTTTGCCGCGGGAGACTGCCGCAAGAAAACGCTGGCCCAGGTAATTACCGCCTGCGGCGATGGCGCTACCGCTGCTTTTTGCGCTAACCGTTATCTGGAAATGAAGGGGCTGTAGTTATGGAATATAGTTTTCACACCGAGAACCAGAAATTAAATCAATGGGTAAGGCAAATGAGCTTGCTCTGCCGGCCGAAGGAAATTGTTTTGATTGACGGAGAGGTACATCAGCGCAAGGCCTTAGAAAAGGAGGCCTTGTCTTGCGGGGAAATTACCCAGCTTAACCCTGAGAAGCTTCCCGGCTGTTTCCTGCACCGCAGCGCTAAAGACGATGTGGCAAGGACCGAGCATCTTACCTTTATTTGCAGCAAGAAGAAACACGATGCCGGGCCTACGAATAATTGGATGTCTCCTGAAACTGCTTACGCCAGGGCGCGAAAGTTTCTAAAAGGCGCAATGAAAGACAGGACTATGTATGTTATCCCCTTCTCAATGGGGCCGCTGGGTTCGCCTTTTAGTAAAATCGGGGTTGAATTGACTGATTCCATCTACGTGGTATTGAATATGCAGGTGATGACCCGGGTAGGCGATGCGGTTCTAAGACAATTGGGCAAAGACGCAGAATTCACCAAGTGTCTTCATTCTAAGAGCCAATTAGATATTAATAAAAGGCTCATCCTGCATTTTCCTGAAGATAACACTATCTGGAGCGTTGGTTCGGGATACGGGGGTAATGTCCTTTTAGGAAAGAAATGTTTGTCTTTACGGATTGCCAGTTATCTGGGAAGAAGAGAAGGATGGCTTGCCGAACATATGCTGCTCATGGGTATTGAGGAGCCAGACGGGCATATTGAATACATTGCGGGCGCCTTTCCCAGCGCCTGCGGTAAGACCAATCTGGCGATGCTCATTCCGCCTGCGGGGCTTAAGAGAAAGGGCTATAGAATCTGGACCGTAGGCGATGATATTTCCTGGATGCGCATTGATTCTGACGGAGCCCTCTGGGCAATTAATCCGGAGTCGGGATTTTTCGGGGTTGCCCCCGGCACGAATTCTAAAACCAATCCCAATATGGTTGAAACCATAAAAAAGAATACCATTTATACCAATGTGCTGCTTAAGCCGGATAAGACCGTCTGGTGGGAGGGGGCTGATGGCGAGGTTCCTAGTCAGGGTATTGATTGGCAGGGTCATCTCTGGAAGCCGGGAATGAAGGATGCGGAAGGAAATGTCATAAAGGGCGCGCATCCCAACAGCCGTTTTACCACGCCCATTGCCAATTGCCCTTGCGCTTCTTTTCGCTTGGAGCAGCATCACGGAGTTCCCGTATCTGCGATTATCTTCGGGGCCCGCCGGGCGCATCTTGCGCCTTTGGTTTATGAGGCGTTCAACTGGCAGCACGGCGTCTTCATTGCTGCCGCCATGGCCTCAGAGCTTACCGCGGCCCAGGTGGGAAAAATCGGCCAGGTAAGAAGGGACCCAATGGCAATGCTTCCCTTCTGCGGCTACAATATGGCGGATTATTTTCGGCATTGGCTGGAAATGGGAAAGAAAATGGCCCGTCCTCCCAGGATTTTTCATGTGAATTGGTTTCGCAGCGATGAATCGGGGAACTTTTTGTGGCCCGGCTACGGTGAAAACTTAAGAGTCCTGGAGTGGGTGCTTGACCGCTGCAATAAAAAGAAAGAGGCGCTAAAGACACCCATTGGTTTTATTCCCAATCTTTCGGATCTGGATATGACAGGTTTGCATTTGCGAAGCGGCGCTTTAGAAAAACTTTTGGAAATAGACAATAAGGCCTGGCTTGAGGAATTAAAATCAATAAAAGGATTTTTTAAGCAGTTTGACAAAGGCCTGCCCGCTGAATTATGGCAGGAATATGAGGCATTGGAAGAACGGCTGAAAGCAGAATAAAATAAAGTTCACTTAAGTTACTTGAGTTTATTGAGTTAAACTCTATGAACTCTATGAACTCTATGAACTCAAATGAAATGCATTATTTCTACTAATTTTAAGGGCCTGAAGCTCTTTAAGCGCGGCAAGGTGCGGGATGTCTACGACTTAGGCGATAAGCTTCTTATCGTCTCAACGGACAGGATTTCCTGCTTTGACCTGGTTTTACCTACGGCTATCCCTTATAAAGGAATGGTCCTAAATCAGATTTCTAAGTTCTGGTTTGATTTTAGCAAAGGCATAATCGCAAATCATTTGCTTACTACAGAGGTTACCGAGTATCCGCAGCGCTTAAGAGAACATAGCGGCATTCTGGATAAGCGGTCAATGTTAGTTAAAAAAACCCTGCCTTTGGCGATTGAATGTATCGTCAGGGGCTATCTATCCGGCTCAGCCTGGAAAGAGTACCGGCTGAAAGGTTCTCTCTGCGGTCTGAAGCTGCCTGCGGGATTACGGGAATCTCAGGAATTACCCGAAGCAATCTTTACTCCTTCAACCAAGGCCGAGGAGGGGCACGACGTCAATATAAGCGCTCGCGAAGCAATAAAAATTACCGGCAAAGAGCTCTATGAAAAAGTAAGAATAAAGGCGCTGGCCATATACCAAAAGGCGCAGGAGCACGCATTAAGCCGCGGCATAATTATCGCTGATACAAAATTAGAATTCGGGCTCATTGGCAATGAATTGATTCTCATTGATGAGGTTTTGACTCCGGATTCTTCGCGTTTCTGGCCGAAGGACTCTTATGTAATAGGGAAGGGCCAGGCAAGCTTTGATAAGCAGTTTGTGCGGGATTATCTGGAAGGTACAGGCTGGACTAAAGAGCCTCCTGCTCCGGCATTACCCGAGAAAATAGTTAAGAAGACAAGCGAGAAATATTTAGAGGCCTATCAGAGGCTCAGCGGGCAAAAATTATAGTGAAAAAAATAATCTCTGCTTCTTTTAGGGTTTTTATAAGCATTGTCCTGCTTTTAGTATTATTTAGAAAGATAGATTTTAAAGGCATGCTCAGAGTCATTGCCCGGTTAAATCCTCTTTATTTCACATCGGCGATAGTTATATTCCTTATCATTTATCTCCTGGTTTTCTACCGCTGGAAAATGCTTCTGGATACCCGCAAGGCCGGCCTTTCTTCGCTGCGGGTGTTTAGTTCTTTTTCCGGGGGGTTGTTTTTTAATCTCTTTACGCCTTCCACCATAGGCGGAGATTTATCCAGGAGTATTGATTTAGGCGCGCATACTAAACGATATGGGGTTATCGCCGCTACCGTGCTCCTAGACCGTTTGAGCGGGTTTGCCGGCCTGGTAACTGTGGCTATAATTTCACTTATTTTTGGACATCGGCTGATTAGCGATTTTTCGGTTTACGCCACGGTATTGCTGATGGCGTTTTTATTGATCGGCGTTTTTTTAATTTTATTTAATCAAGGGATATACGAACGGCTCAACCGTTCTGTTTCTAAAAGAGGCAAACTCTGGGAGAATTTCAAGAAACTGCATTCGGAGATATATTTTTTCCGCCGCCATCGCGCGGTTCTTTACGCAAACTTAGGATGCTCCATACTGATTCAGGCAGGCGCATCTTTATTCTCTTATTTTCTCCTGCGCTCGTTAAATACCAGGATTAGCATCATTTATCCGTTTGTCTTTAATCCCGTGATTACCGTTATTACTACCTTACCTATTTCTATAGGGGGGCTGGGCCTAAGGGATGCCTCAAGCATCTTTTTCTACTCCAAGGCAGGAGTGGCAAAGGATGTCGCTCTGGCGCAGTCCTTGCTAAATTTTGCACTCATCGTGAGCTTCGGGCTTATCGCAGGTATAATCTATGTCTCTACACTTCGTTATCGACGGCTACAACCTCATCAAACAGACGCCCGCTCTTAATAAAGACAATTTAGAAGATTCCCGGGCTGCCTTGATTAAGTTTTTAAACATACACCGGCCTCAGGGAAGCGGGAATAATCAAGTCACAATTGTTTTTGACGGAAAGGAAGGCAACTTTCATTATGAAGCAGCTGCGCCTTCAATAGAGGTAATTTTTTCCATTGGCCAGAGCGCTGACGATAAAATAAGAAGGCTGGTTGAAGAGTCGCCGCATCCTAAAACAATCGTGGTGGTTACCAATGACCGGGAGATTCAGCTTTCTGTGCGGCAGCTCAGGGCTCAAGTCAGGACAATTGATGAATTCCTAAAGAAATCTAACCATGCGCAAAAATTAAAGCAAAAGACGGATAAAAAAAATTCTGCGGATGAAAAGGTCCTGTCATATTCATCGGAAGAAAAAATTAACGAAGAACTGAAGAGGATATGGTTAAAAAGTTAAAGCAAAGCCCCGCCATGAATGACGGGAACTATATAAAATTCTTAGGCACCGCCGGGGCAAGATTCGTGATGATTAAACAGCTGCGTTCTTCAGGAGGCATCTGGGTCTCATATAAGGGTACCAACGTCATTATTGACCCTGGCCCGGGAAGCATCACCCGCTGCGCGATGAGCAAGCCCAAGATTGACCCTGCAAAATTAGACGGGATAATCCTTACGCATAGGCATTTAGACCATTCTAATGACGTCAATGTAATGATTGAGGCAATGACTGAAGGAGGTTTTAAGAAAAGAGGCATTGTTTTCCTGCCGCAAGACGCGCTGGATGATCAGCCGGTGATTTTAAGGCACCTGATGCCGGTAGTTGAAAAAATAGAAGTTCTTAAAGAAAAAGCAAGTTACGGCATTGGTGAAATTAAATTCAGCGTTCCGGCAAAACAGAGCCATCCGGTCATGACTTACGGTTTGCATTTTGAATTTAAGCCGTCGCTCTCGCTGATCGCCGATACCCGTTATTTTGAAGGTATTGAGGAGTCCTACAGGGCTGATGTCGTTATCATCAACGTAGTTTTTTATGAGCCCCGTCCGGAAATAGGCCACTTGAGCTTTAGTGATGCCAGAAAAATCATTGAACGCATACGGCCGGCGACCGCGATATTAACCCATTTCGGTATGACCATGCTTACCCACAAGCCGCATATCTTAGCCGAGCAATTATCCCGTGAACTTAATTTAGAAATAATCGCGGCATATGACGGAATGAAGTTTAACTTACGAGCATA
>MHHA01000072.1:1008-17797 GCA_001805845.1 Omnitrophica WOR_2 bacterium RIFCSPLOWO2_12_FULL_46_30 | reverse complement strand
CGCTTCGGCAATTTTTGAACCTATAGCCCCGCAGCCGACTATGCCGATTTTTTTTGGTTTCATTTTAACCGATAATGATGTTATCAATCAACCGGGTCTCACCCATCCATACTGCTAAGGCGAGCAGGCTTTTGCCTTTGATGTATTCTAACGGCTCTAAGGTCCTGGCATCCACAACTGCAATATACTCAATCCTCCGGCTCCCTTCTTTTCCCTGCATAATTTCTTCTTTAATCTCACTGATAATCTTCCGGCTATCTCTTTCACCGCTTAAAATCTGCTTTTTGGCTTTTTGCAGGGAGCGATATAAAACCGCTGCCTCAAGCCGTTCTTGAGCATTTAAATAGGCATTGCGCGAGCTCATCGCCAAGCCGTCAGATTCGCGGACAGTCGGCATAACCCTTATCTTCAGTGGCATATTCAGATCCTTAACCATCTTCTGAATTACTAATGCCTGCTGATAATCCTTCTGCCCGAAATAGGCAATATCCGGCTGGACGATATTAAAGAGCTTTGTCAGCACTGTGGCCACCCCCTTAAAATGGCCGGGCCTTCCCGCCCCGCATAGGCAATCGGTTATTTCTTCCACATTAACATAGGTAAGATACCTTTTAGGATACATATTTTTGACTTGAGGATAAAATATGCAATCGCAGCCGGCTGATTTAGCCAATATGCTATCCCGATCTAAATCACGCGGATAAATCCTATAGTCCTCTTCTGGTCCGAATTGAATGGGATTAACAAAAATGCTTACTATGCAGGTATGGCAATCTTTCTTTGCCTGCCTTATCAAGGAAAGATGCCCCTGATGCAGATAGCCCATGGTCGGCACAAAACCTATGGTTTTATGTTTTTTCCTTTCCTTGAGCTTAAAGGAGCGCATCTTAACTATGCTAGAAATGATTTTCATTTTCTTAGCCAAAGATTTTATCCTGCCGGGCGCTATTTCTTTGAGGGGCCTAAGAACGAAATCCCTTTCCTCCAAACGCGGATGAGGGATTTTTAAACCATGCGCATCTATTTTTCTATCTCCGTAGAAAAGAATATCCAGATCTATTGGGCGGCGGCAGAGCACTTCCCTGGCGCTATTTCTGCCCAATCTCTTTTCAATAGTTCCTAATCTTTCAAGGAGCTGCCGCGGATTAAGAACAGTTTTAATTTTTACCACCCCATTAATGAATCGCGGGCTTCCGCCAGGACAATCCTGAGGCTCGGTCTCGGATAAACTTGATAAACGTTCTATCTTTATGCCGCCCGTCTCCCTCAGGCAGTTTAGCGCCAATTCAATATTTTTACTTCTCTGGCCTGAATTTGAACCCAGGCCGATATAGCAGGTTACCATCCTAAAGACTCTTTTTTATGCGCTCAACAGCTTCTGCTATGCGCTCTTTTGGAACAGTAAGAGCAAAGCGGATATATCCTTCGCCATATCTTCCAAAACCAATACCGGGGGCGGCCACGATATCGCATTTCTCTAGTAATAGCTTTGCGAAGCTGCGGGAATCAGAGCCAGTTGGCAGAGGAACCCAGGCATAAAAGGTAGCCTGGGGAATTGAGGCCTTCCAACCGATTGACTCAAGCCCGGCGCAAAGAACATCCCGCCTTTCTTGATAAAGAGCGCGCATCTTCTGAATATGCTCCTCTGGCCCGGTTAGGGCCGCGATGCCGGCGATTTGGATGGCGCTAAATATCCCGGAATCAATATTTGACTTTACCCTGGCAATACCGCTTAGGATATGCGCATTGCCGCATACCCAGCCAATACGCCAGCCGGACATATTGTAGGTCTTAGATAAGGAATGAAACTCCACTCCCGTATTTTTTGCGCCCTCAAGCTCAAGAAAACTCATCGGCCTATAGCCAGCGTAAGAGAGCTCTGAATAGGCGGCATCGTGGGCAATTATGGTATTATACTTAAAGGCAAAATCTATCACCTTTAGATAAAATTCTTTATTCGCTACCGCTGCCGTTGGATTGTTAGGATAATTAAGAAACATAAGTTTTGCTTTTTTTCGAATTTTTAGGGGGATTTCCTTAAAATCCGGCAGGAAGCTATTTTCAACAAGTAAAGGCATGCTAAAGCTCTGCCCGTCAGAAAGAATGGCTGAACCGCGGTAAGGAGGATAACCGGGGTCGGGCGCCAGGACATAATCGCCAGGGTTCACAAACGCCAGAGGCATATGGGCAATGCCTTCTTTGGAGCCGATTAAAGGAAGAATCTCGGTTTCCGGGTCTAGCGCAACGTTAAAACGCCGTTTATACCAGCCCGCGATTGCGCGGCGCAGTTCCGGTATTCCCTGGTCCAGGGCATACCTATGATTCCTGGGGTCTTTAGCTGCCTCGGATAGTTTCTCAATGATATGGCCTGGAGTAGGTAAATCCGGATCCCCTACGCCTAAATCAATTAAATCTCTTCCCTCTTGACGGGCATATCTTTTTGCCTTATCAATCTCGGCAAATAGATACGGCGGTAGATTCTCTAAACGTTTCGAAAACTCAAATCTCATTATTTTAACACATCCTGCATTGAGTATAGCCCCGCGGGTTTACCCGCAATCCATTTGGCGGCCCTGAGCGCGCCTAAAGCAAAGACATCCCGGGAATGCGCCTGATGCTTGAGCTCAATCCGCTCGCCTCCTCCAGCGTAAATAACTATATGGTCGCCAACGATGTCGCCTGCCCTTAGCGCATGAACTGCCGGGATTCTTGCGGTTTCATCGGCAATAACCTGGGCCAGTTTCTTGGCTGTGCCCGAGGGCGCATCCTTTTTGGCTTTATGATGCGCTTCAACGATTTCAATATCATAGCCCGGGCCTAATTTCCTGGCAATTTCTCCCGCTAAGCCAAAAAGTAGATTTACGCCAATAGACATATTGGGCGAAAAAACAACGGGAATAGCTTTTGCCGCTTCCTTGATTTTATCGGCCTCTTCCTCGGTAAAACCGGTGGTGCCTAAAACAAGCGGTTTTTTATATTTGAGCAGATAATCTAAATTCTCCAGTGTTGCCTGGGGTAAGCTAAAATCAATCGCTACGTCAATGAGAAATATCCCATCCGCGGCAGAGGAAATTTTGATTTTATCAATGTATTTGCCGCTTAACGGATGTCCTCTCTTTTCCAAGGCAAGAGTTAGAGCAAATTCCCGGTCATTGAGGGCAAGTTCAATTATGCGCCTGCCCATCCTTCCGCCTGCACCCAATACGCCAAGCTTAATCATAGCTTTTCTCCATAACGTTGCGATATTTCATAATAATCCATACTCCTTCAATGCCTTCTTCAGCTTCTCCAAATTCTCCGGCGCCATCTCACACATCGGAAGCCGCAGATCCGGCGCGCACATCTTAAGCAGCCCCATTGCTGTTTTTACCGGGATGGGATTGGTCTCAATAAACATTGCCTTTATCAAAGGCAATAATTTATAATGCAATCCTTGAGCCTTCTTTAAGTTCCCTTCAAGAAAGGCCTCAATCATATTTGCCATATCCCGGGGCACGATATTGGCGACCACAGAAATCACGCCCGTCCCGCCAATTGCCAATACCGGCAGGGTAAGCGCATCATCGCCGGAAATAAGGGCGAAATCCGGCGGACAAAGCAACTTTATACGCGACATCTGCTCTAAAGAACCGGAGGCCTCTTTGATTCCCGCGATATTTGGACAATCACGCGCAAGCTTAGCAACGGTCTCGGGTTCAATATTAACGCCGGTGCGGGAGGCAATATTATAAAGAATTACCGGAATATCCGCGCATTCACTGACCGCTTTAAAATGCAGATACAAACCGGCTTGAGTTGGACGGTTATAATAAGGTGCGACATGCAGGGTGGCATCGGCGCCGGATTTGGCTGCCTGCTTAGTCAGCATTACCGCCTCTTCGGTTGAGTTAGAGCCGGTCCCGGCAATTACGGGAATTCTTTTTTCTACCGCCTCAATCACCAGCTCAATTACCCGCTCATGCTCTGCCCAGGATAAGGTTGCCGACTCGCCGGTTGTCCCGCAGGGAACCAGGCTTGAGGTTTTATTTTTAATATGGAATTCAACCAATTCCTTAAGCTTCTTCTCATCTACCTTAGCATTTTTAAATGGCGTAACAATTGCCGCCATTGAGCCCTTAAACATAGTAATCTCCTTTGCAAACAATCTTTACTTTACCTTCTAACCAGATATCGGTAATTTTATCCTTGTTTTTATGAAAACAAATCTTTAAAGTTTCTCCGCCTTGCGTGCGAACATTTATTTTATATTTTTTGGCCTTAGCTCCTGAAAATTGAAGGCCAAAAACAATCGCGCCCGCTGCTGCGCCGGTGCCGCAGGCAAGGGTCTCATCCTCAACTCCGCGTTCATAGGTCCGCACCTTAATCGTATCATTATCCACCGCTTCTACGAAATCTACATTTGTCCCGGAAGGAGCAAAACATTCATAATAACGAATCTGCCGGCCCAGATTTGAAACATCGATATGCTCTATTCCTTCCACAAAAATCACTGCGTGGGGGACGCCTGTATTTATGAAATTTATCTTGAGCTCTCTGTCGTTTATCTTTATGGGAAGGCCCGCCTTGTAGTCTTTGGAGTCCGTAAGCTTAATCTTTACATTTTCGCCTAAAACCCTTGCCTCAATTATCCCTGCCTTTGTTTCTATCTTTATTACTTTTGACTTCAGCCAAAGGCCGACGCACCGCGCTCCATTCCCGCACATTTCCGCCTCTGTGCCATCGGCATTAAAAATACGCATTCGGACATCCGCAACTCTGGATTTTTCTAAAACCAGCAGTCCATCCGCCCCTACTCCATACCTTCTATCACAAATATTTTTAGCTAAGTTCTTTGAGTTACTTTGAGTTGCTTTGAGTTCAACGATGATGAAATCGTTGCCCGAAGCCGCCACTTTTGTAAACTCTACCCTTCTCATTTAAGAAACTCCGGAATAATATCTTTACGCACCAAATCCAGATAGCTGTCGCGCTTACGCACGATATAAAATTTATCGCCTTTAACCATAACCTCAGCCGGCTTCAGGCGGCAGTTATAATTAGAAGCCATAGAGAAACCGTAAGCGCCGGCGCTCATTATGCTCAAATAATCTCCTTCTTTTACCTCAGGCAATATTCTATCCTTGGCAAAGAAATCCCCGCTCTCGCAGAGCGGACCAACAACATCTACCTTATTCCTTGCTCCTCTTACTTGCCTCGTCTTTCGCAACGGAAGTATCTCATGATAGGCTCCATAAAGTGAAGGCCGAATCAAATCATTCATTCCCGCATCCATAATCACAAAATTCTTTAAAGGCGTTTTCTTCAGGTATAAAACTTTGGATACTAATATGCCGGCGTTACCCGCGATAAACCTTCCCGGCTCTAAAATAATCTTGAGCCCTGTATTTTTTAGAATGGGTGAAACCTTCCGGGAAAATTCTCCTGCCGTCTGCGGCTTTTCTTGAGCATAAATAATGCCTAAGCCGCCTCCGATGTTAAGATATTCAATCTCAATCAATTCTTTCTTTAATTTTGCGATAAAGCCGGCCATCTTTTTAATGGCTAATACGTAAGGCCTTGCCTGAATTATCTGTGAGCCGATATGAATATGCAGCCCCTTAAAATTCAACGAGCTGAATTTTGCCTTATTTTGAAGAATCTTATACGCGGCATCAAAATCAATTCCGAATTTATTTGTAAGTTTTCCGGTGGTGATATAAGTATGCGTCCCGGGCTCTACGTCAGGATTTATCCGAAGAGCAACAGAAGCGGCCTTTCCGATATCTTTAGCTACCTTATTTATCAGCTCAAGCTCAGATAACGATTCTACATTGAAAAATAGTATTTCTCTTGCTACTGCCCGGCGGATCTCTTCTTCGGTTTTACCCACCGAGGCATAGACTATTTTCTTAGGAGAGCATCCCGCCAGAAGCGCCTTGTATAATTCTCCCCCTGAGACAATATCTAAACCCGAACCCGCCTTAACCAGGGCACGGCAAATGCTCAAGTTAGAATTTGCCTTCATTGAATAGCAGATAAGCGGCCTTAGGGAACTGAATGCTTCGGCAAGCTTGCGATAATGGTCAAGTAAGGTAGTATACGAATAAAGATAAAATGGCGTGATGACCTTTTTAGCGATATCCGCAATTCTTACCGCCTCGCAATAAAGCTGGTTATTTTTATATCTAAATTCGCGCATCTATTTTGGGAATTTTTCTTGAAACTGTCTTCTTTGACGAAACTGCGTATTCGGGGTTCATTATTTTTCTTATCACCTTTTGATTTAACTCTTGATGATAGCATTTTAACTCTTCATCCGACATCTCTTTTATTTTTTTATTTTTATCCTGAGAATCCCTGATTAATCTTCCAATGAGAGTGTGCGCTTCTTTAAAGGGAACACTTTTTTTAACTACCAAAAATTCAGCCAATTCTGTGGCATATAAAGATTCATCCTTTAATGCCTTTTCAATCACATCTTTATTTAGTTTTATTCTCTTGATAAACTTTGCCATAATCTTTAGTTCACTCTCTATTGTTTCAACCGAAGAGAATAACGGCTCCTTATCTAACTGCATATCCCGGTTATAAGACAAAGGCAGGCCCTTCATTGTAGTTAAAAGTGAAACTAAATTACCATAGATTTTTCCTGTATTACCTCTTACCAATTCCAGAAAATCAGGATTTTGCTTATGCGGCATCAAACTGCTTCCGGTGCAAAATTCTTCGGGTAAATCTATAAAGTTAAATTCTGTTGTAGAATAAAGAATCAAATCTTCGGCCAACCTGGATAAATGCATCTGAATTATAGACAAGATACTCAAAAATTCAATAATAAAATCCCTATCGCTGACATTATCAAGCGGGCCTCTAGCCAGTTTTATTTTTCCGTCTTTACCGATAAGCCCAGATTCTTTGATTGCTTCATTATAATTTTTTATTGATAAAGCGCTACCGGTTAAAGCACCGGCGCCTATATAGATAAATAAATTTTCATTATATCTTTTGAGCCTCTCTGTATCTCGTGTAAACATATCGCAAAAAACAAGGAGGTAATCAGCGAAATAAATGACCTGCGCCCTTTGAGTATGGGTATAACCTATAAATTTTTGTTTCCTATTGTTTTCGCCGAGGAACAGTAAACTTTTCATTAAATTAAGTAACGCTGGTACAATATCTAAATACTTTCTTACGCAATAGAATCTTTCATCAAAAGCTATTTGATCATTTCTCGATCTTAAAGCATGGAGTTTTAATGCTAGGGCGCCCACTTTCTTTTCAATCGCATTTTGTATATCGGTATGAATATCCTCAGAGTTGAAATCTGGATTAAACTTCCCTTTTTTTATTTCATTAGAAATCTCTTTTAGAGCAAGAGACAATTTTTTCCATTCGCTATTTTTCAAGATGCCCGCAACCCTTAGGGCTGCTGCATGAATTAATGAATGACCTATATCATATTGGGCTAATTTATAATCGTATTGTATAGATTTCTGGAACTCAAAGAAATCCTTATCAATTTCTTTTTTAAACCTTCCTCCCCACAATTTCTTTGTCATATTTAACTCCTTCGATGAACAGATCCTTAAAGCAGATCCTTGACATCTCCGATGTCAAGGATCGAATTCAGCCAGCGACTTACCTGCCTGCCTGCAGGCAGGCGTTCACTATCGTTCCGTAAGTCGCGGCTTCATTTGATATGGCATTCCGAAAATCCTGATAAACCCTTGAGCTAACCTCTGGTCAAACTTATCTCCGCTGGAATATGTGGCTAAATCCTGCCTATACAGCGAATAAGGCGATTTTTTCCCGGTGACTATGCAATTACCCTTATATAATTTAAGCTTCACCGCGCCAGTAACATTCTTCTGTGTTTCGGCAATAAATTTATCTAAAGCTATCCGCAAAGGCGAATACCAGAGCCCATAATAGATAAACTCAGCGTATTTAGGGGACATACCGTCTTTGTAATGAGCCAATTCCCTGTCCAAAACCAACGACTCTAATTCCTTATGCGCAAGATAGAGAATAGTCCCTGCCGGCGCTTCATATATTTCCCTTGATTTAATACCTACCAATCTGTTCTCAATTAAATCGCTTCTGCCAATTCCATGCAGAGAACCAATTTTATTTAACTTTTCAATCAATCCAATACCGTCATAAATTTTCCCGTTTATCTTCTTAGGAATACCCTTTTCAAAGGTTAACTCAATATAACCTGCCTTATGGGGCGCACTTTCAGGAGATTTTGTCCATTGATAACAGTCCTCCGGAGGCTCTATCCAGGGATTTTCTAGAATCCCGGACTCAATAGAGACCCCCCATAAGTTTTTATCAATGCTATATGGCTTTTTCTTAGTCGCCTCTATGGGTATCTTTTTGGCTAAGGCATATCCTATCTCTTCTTCCCTGGATTTAAATTCCCAGATTCGCACCGGCGCTATAATTTCCAATTCAGGATCCAGTATCTGAGTTGTAACTTCAAACCTTACCTGGTCATTGCCTTTTCCGGTACAGCCGTGGGCAATTGCTTTAGCTTTTTCCTTATGCGCTACGTCAACCAGATATTTAGCAATCAATGGCCTACCCAAAGCGGTAGCTAAGAGGTATTTTCCCTCATATATCGCATTTGCCTTAAGCGCAGGAAAGATAAAATCATCAACGAATTCCTGCCTTAGGTCCTTGATATAGACCTTTGAGGCTCCGCCGGAAAGGGCGCGCTTTTCAATCTTGACAAAATCTTCTTCCTGCCCTAAATCCGCAATAAAGCAGATAACCTCATAGTTCCTGTCTCTGAGCCACTGCGCACAGCAAGAAGTATCAAGCCCTCCGGAATAAGCTAACACAACTTTCTTCATTTTTCTTTAAACCCTAACCACTAAACTCTAAAACCCTAAACCAAACTCAAAAGCCAAAACTCAAAACAAAACCTGTGTTTTGAACCTTTGGATTTTGGGTTTTGGATTTGTTTAGAGTTTAGGATTTAAGATTTCGGGTTTCTCCCCTTTAGCAGTTTTAATAATATTGCCTTCTGCAGATGCAATCTATTTTCTGCCTGGTCAAAAATAATGGAATTTTTTGAATCCATAACCTCAACAGCTATCTCTTCCTGCCGATGAGCGGGCAGGCAATGCATAATCAGGCAGTCCTTTTTAGCGTACGATAGTAATTTTTTATTTACCTGAAAATCCTTAAATATTTTCTTGCGCCCCCTGGCTTCCTTTTCCCGGCCCATACTCGTCCAGACATCGGTATAAATCGCATCCGCATCTTTACAGGCCTTGAGCGGATCATTGCCTAAATTGATTTTTGCTCCGGAGACAACAGCAAAACCCTTCGCCTCGCCGACGATATCTTTTTTTGGCGCGCACTTCCCGGGGGTGGCGATATTTAAATTCAGCCCCGCCTTTGCACACCCATAAAGAAGAGAATGCGTTACGTTGTTGCCGTCTCCCACATAAGCCAGGACCCTGCCTCTAAACGAACCCCATTTTTCCCTTAAAGTATACAAGTCAGCTAAGGCCTGGCACGGATGCAGAAGGTCAGAAAGGCCATTGATAACCGGGACGCTGGAATACTTAGCTAATTCAAGAATGTTCTTATGTTCGTAGGTGCGCAAAACTATTCCGTCAACATAACGGGAAAGGGTCATTGCCACATCCTTAATAGCTTCTCTCACTCCTAAGCTTATCTCAGCCGGCCCCAGATAGATGCTTAAGCCCCCAAGCTGAAACATACCTACAGCAAATGCTACCCGCGTGCGGTTAGAGGGTTTCTGGAAAATAAGGGCAATGGTTTTCCCTTTCAGGCTCTGGGAATATTTTTGCTTATTTTCTTTAAGCTTATCCGTAAGCAGAAAAATCTCTTCTATTTCTTTTATGCTTAAATCCTTAATTGATATTAAATCCTTTTTCATTTTTGGCTGCGGCTATTCGGAAGCCGCACCCTGCCTTGCCGGCAGGCAGGCATTGCCCTCTGGCTTATGGCTGCGGCTATTTGGAAGCCGCACCCTGCCTTGCCGGCAGGCAGGCATTGCCCTCTGGCTTATGGCTGCGGCTATTCGGAAGCCGCACCCTGCCTTGCCGGCAGGCAGGCATTGCCCTCTGGCTTACTGGTTACCGCGCTTAACGCCCTATCCAGAATACCGATTGCCTTATCCACCTGCTTCTTATTCACATTCAGCGCCGGCATCAGCCTCAATACTCTCTCCTGGGTGCAGTTAATCAGTAAACCATTTTTGAGGCATTCTTCAACTATTGGCTTGCCTTCAATATTAAGCTGGATTCCCAGCATCAAACCCAGACCTCTGATTTCCTTAATCAAAGAATACTTAGCGGCTAAATTTGTCAATTTCTCCTTCAAATACTCGCCCATTTCTTTAGCATTGGCTAAAAGCTTTTCTTTTTGAATGGCTCTGAAAACCGCAAGCGCGGCCTTGCAAACCAAAGGGCTCCCCCCAAATGTGGAGGCGTGGCTGCCAGGAGTCAGGCAATCGGCAATTTCTCTTCTGGCAAGCATCGCTGCGATAGGCAGCCCCCCTCCCAATGCCTTAGCCAGAGTCATTACATCCGGGGTAATTCCGAAATGCTGGTAAGCAAACATTTTCCCGGTTCTTCCTAAACCGGTCTGCACCTCGTCAACGATCAAAAGTAATTTTTTTTCGTCACAGAGTTTTCTTAAAGCCAAAACAAAATCCGAAGCCGCAACATTAATTCCTCCTTCTCCCTGAATCAACTCTATGATTATGGCTACGGACTTCTCAGTGAGCGCTCTCTCTACTGCCTTTATATCATTAAAGGGAACTATCTTAAAACCTTCGGGCAAAGGCCAAAACCCCTCCTGGTATTTCTTCTGGCCGGTCATGGTTAAGGCAGCCAGGGTGCGGCCGTGAAAGGAATTTTCAAAGGAGATTATCTCGTAACGGCCTTTACCATATGCCCGGGCAAGCTTTATCGCCGCTTCATTTGCCTCCGCTCCGGAATTGGCTAAAAAAACCTTACCGGGAAATGTCCAGTAGATCAGCTCTTTGGCTAACCTTGCCGCTTGAGTTGATAAATAATTATTCGGCAGATGAATAAGTTTATCAATCTGATCCCTCACCGCAGAAACCACCTTGGGATGGCAATGGCCAAGCGAACCTACCCCCCATCCGGGAAAAAAATCCAGATACTGCCTGCCGTCAATATCTATCAATTTCATGCCCTTACCCTTAACAAAAATTACCGGGCTCCTGGTATAGGTGGGCATTATAAAATCTTGATAGGCCTGGAATATCTCCTGCTTTTTCATCTTATTTTATAATCTCCGTCCCGATTCCCTCTTCTGTGAAAATCTCTAAGAGCAAGGCATGGGAAATCCGGGCATCAATGATATGCGCCTTCCTGACCCTTCCCTCCAAAGCCGCTACGCAGGAATTCACCTTAGGAATCATTCCTGCCTGAATCGCCCCTTCCTCAATTAAACTTTGCGCCTCACTAACCGTCAAGGTTGAAATAAGAGAATTCGCATCCTCCGGAGAACGCATTATGCCCTTAACATTGGTTAAAACTACCAATTTCTCAGCCGATAAACTTATAGCTGCGCTTGAGGCGGCATCATCAGCGTTGATATTGTAGGTTTTACCATCCCTGCCTTTTCCCATAGGGCAAATAACGCAAATCGTATAGTTTCTGGTCTGGGTAAAAAGCGGTTTTGTGTTAATGGCTTCAACCGTACCTACTAAACCCAGGTCCCTGTCCGGGCTTTGCCTTTTACGGGCTATGATTATGCCTTCATCTTTACTCAAGAAGCCGACCGCCTTTCCCCCTAATTCCTTTATTTCAGAAACAATTATTTTATTGAGTTTATTCAATTCCTCTTCCACTATCTCCAGGGTTTTCTCATCAGTAACCCGCATACCATCCACAAATTCGGTTTTAACGCCCTCGGACTTCATCCGCTCTGAAATATTCGGCCCGCCTCCGTGAACCAAAACCGGGCAAAGCCCCATATAGCTTAAAAAAACTATATCTTCTAAAACGCCTCTTCTGATTTTCTCTTCGCCTAAGATACTCCCGCCGTATTTTATCACCATAACCTTACGGTGAAATTCCTTAATATACGGCAAGGCCTCAATCAGAACATCCGCTTTTTTGATTGCTTCTTCCATCTACCCTCGCTCCGTTTGCAAGTTATTTGAGTTCATTGAGTTGCTTGAATTTTTTTAGCTCGTTAAGTGAGAACTCTATAAACTCAATAAACTCTATGAACTCAACAAACTCAATTGTATCCCGCATTTATCCTGATATACTCCGGCGTCAGGTCCGAGGTATAAACTGCAGCTTCGCCAGAGCCTATTTTTAAATCCACCTTAACCGTGACATCCTTTTTTTTAAGCGAACCGCACGCAATGGCTATATCTTCTTTTGCCTTGGCTCCCGAGGCGCCTATGGCTGCGATAATCCTGCCCAAGTTTCGATTTTCACCATATACCGCGGCCTTAAAAAGATTGGAATTGGCTACGGCTAAGCCCGCTTTTTTTGCCTCTGCATTATTCCTTGCTCCGCTTACTTTAATAGTCATAAACTTGCTTGCGCCTTCAGCGTCGGAGACAATCATTTTGGCTAAGCCAAGACAAATTTTTTTTAAGGCGGTTTTAAATTTCATGAAATTGTCATCGTTTAAGCTCATCGGCCTGTTCCCGGCTAAACCATTGGCCAGAATAATCACGCTGTCATTAGTGCTCATACAGCCGTCAATGCTAAGCAGATTAAAAGAAGTGTCCACTGCTTCTTTTAAAGCTGCCTTTAGGCCTGAGTATGCAATCAAAACGTCGGTAGTTATAAAGCATAACATCGTTGCCATATCCGGAGCAATCATGCCCGCCCCCTTGGCAATGGCTCCTATAGTTACGGGCTTACCGCTTATATTAATTTTCGCAGCTAACTCTTTCGGCTTTGTATCCGTGGTCATAATCGCCCGGGCGGCTTTTGCGCCGTTATTCTTATCTAACGAGCCGGCTAATACCGGCAATGCCTTTTTAATCTTAGTAAAATCTAATTGCCTGCCGATAATCCCGGTTGAGGCGACTAATACCGAATGAGCTTTCAGGCCTAACAATTTTGCGGCAAGTTGCGCGGTTTCCCGGGCAACCCTTAACCCCATTTTTCCGGTATAACAATTGGCATTGCCGCTATTGACCACAATTGCCTGGGCCTGTCCTCTCTTAAGATGCTCCTGGCAAATCTTCACGGGACTCGCGGCAAATCTATTTCGGGTAAACATCCCGCAGGCAGCTGCGGGGACCTCTGAATAGATCAGCGCTAAATCCAGGCCTTTATTCTTCTTTAAGCCGCAGGCTAAAGCTGCGCACTTAAAGCCTTTTGGCCGGCAGAGAGCATTTTTATATTTACTCATAGTAAGCCCCGTTAGAAACCTCTTTCTCTTCTGAGGTTGCCCCGCAGTTTCTACGGGGTAAGCCTTCGCTCTCCCTGAAGCCGCACATCAAGTTCATATTCTGCACCGCTTGGCCTGAAGCACCCTTAACTAAATTGTCTATTGCCGAAATTATAATGAGCAATTTCTTATCCTGGCTTACCTTAATTCCAATATCGCAGAAATTGGTATACTGAACATCCCTTAAGCTGGGAAACTCTCCCTCACCCTTTATTCTCACAAACGGCTCATCTTTATAGAATCTTTTATATTGTTCTATTAACTTTTGTTCCGTAACCCGTAACCCCTGCCTTGCCGGCAGGCAGGCGTAACCCGTAACCCGCACATATATCGTCTCTAAGATTCCTCTTTCTATAGGCAGGAGATGCGGGACAAAGGTAACCTTTATTTTTTTCTTAGCTAATTTTGATAACTCCTGCTCTATTTCCGGGGTATGCTGATGGTTATCAACCTTATAGGCATTAAAGTTATCTTTGATTTCTCCCCAGAAAGGGTCATCGGTAGATTTTCTGCCGGCTCCGCTATAGCCGCTTTTAGCGTCAATAATGATACTGCCGAGCTTGGCGAGCCTCACTTGGACCAGAGGAGCAAGCGAAAGTATTGCCAGAGTCGAATAACAACCGGGATTAGCAATGAAATCAGCTTCCCGGATATCTACCTTATGAATCTCCGGCAAGCCATAAACTGCTTTTTTTAAGTTTTTTCTATCCTTATGTTTGGCCTTATACCATGCTTCATATAATTTATAATCTTTCAGCCGGTAATCCGCGCTTAAATCAATTACTTTCTTGCCGCCCTTTCGCAGCAAGGGCGCAATATCCATAGAGGCTGTGTGCGGCAGGGCCAGGAAAAATAAATCCGCAGATTCCAGGGCCCGGCTTAGATTAAAATTATCGCAAACTAAATCTAATCTATTTTTAAACTGAGGAAAAAGCTCTGAAATCTTAACCGGTTTATCAACCCTGGCGGTCAAATAATTTATCTTAACCCGGGAGTGCCTGAGCAAAAGATCAAGCAGCTGCTCGCCAGTATATCCCCTTACGCCGATTATCCCCACCCGTAACATGAAATTCTCCGCCTTTCGCAGCATCAATGATGCTTTATTATGCCAAAAATAATCGTCGGGGTCAATGTTTTTTTCGTCGGGGTAAACAAAAAATCCCGCCTCTCGTAGGCGGGACCCTTATATCTCTTAGTTCTTTTTCTTAGTTCTTAATTCTTAATTCTGTTTCTATCTCTTTGTCCACTGGAAACGTTTGCGCGCGCCTTTTTGGCCGTATTTCTTGCGCTCCTTCATCCGGGAATCGCGGGTAAGAAAACTGCCCTTTCTCAGAAGCGTCTTGAATGCCGGGTCAACCAGTAAAAGGGCGCGGGCAATTCCCAGCCTTAAAGCTCCGGCCTGTCCGGACAGCCCGCCGCCTTTAATATTTGCAAAACAGTCAAATTTATTTACGGTGTTTGTCGTCTGGAATGGCTGTTTTATAAGAATGCGGTCGGTCTCCCGGATAAAATACTTATCAAGGGAGCGCTTGTTTACCGTAACATTGCCTTTTCCCGGAACAAGCCTGACCCGTGCGATTGCCTCTTTGCGCCTTCCGTTTGCTGTATAATTTGTCCCTGGCTCCATTCTACTTAACCTCTATCTTAGCCCAAGTATGCGGATGTTTATCTAAGCTATATATCTTTAACTTTTTTAATAAATCTCTCCCCAAAGGCCCCGAAGGAAGCATCCTTCTCACTGCCAATCTTACCACTTCAGTCGGCTTCTTCTTAAGCATCTCGCCAAGCTCGACCTCCCTAAGGCCACCGGGATACCCGGAATACCTGCGGTAGACCTTTTGGGTCATTTTTCTTCCGCTGACCTTCACTTTGGCTGCATTGATAACTATAACGTTATCCCCGCAGTCAATATTCGGGGTAAAACATGGCTTATGCTTACCGCGTAAGATTTTAGCCGCCTCTACGGCAAGCCGGCCTAAAATCTTATCCTGGGCATCAAGGAGATGCCAGGCCCTTTTAATCTCGGATTTTTTGGCTAAATACGTCTTTTGCATAGAAAAAATAGTATATCTTATTTTATTACTTTGTCAAGAAAAATATGCCCAGAAAATCGGGGCACCCGGCGGGTATAAACTTAAAGCAGATTTTTCTTGATCCTGCGGCGCTCGTTTCTGTAACTTGTTAAAGCGCTAAAGAATCTGATTCAGGTAGCCTGATATAACTTCCTATGCTATCAAAGAATAAATGAAGGGGTCAGACCTCAATCTTAGAAGTTATGCAATCTAAATCTGTAAGGCCTGGCCATAGAATTATTATATAGCGGGGAGTCCTTTCTATCAATTAGTTTCTAATGTTGAGGTCTGACCCTTTTAGTTTCTTTTATCGACTTACTTTCCAACTTTAGATCTTTATAACCAAGCTCATCCATTGTCATAAATGGGTGGGGAACGTTTATTTTTGAATTTGCATCAATGTTAGCTTCAGGGATTCTTAAATTTTCATAGCCTAATCTAAACGCAGATATCTGCCAGCTAAACTTTGCATTAGACTCGCCATTTTTTATCTCCCTGACAACGAAATAATCTGGGGTTCGTTCAGCAACCCGTAAACCATTTGCTTCATCGAGTAATGTGAGGTAAACAAGATATGGAACTTTTGTGTTTACCGTTTCTTTAAAAATAGGGCCAATATAAATTTTCAGTTCTCCATTTATAAGCTGTCCTTCTCCTTCGTCTATAAATTTCGCTTCGGGCGATTCTCTTACTACTAAAATTCTTCTACCATAATTCGCTGTATCAACCACGGCATTTTTATTTAAAGAGTAAAGCTGGCCGAATCTAAAAGATGCGTGACCCAATCCGCCGCTGCCATCAATTGTTGGTGCAAAATAGGTATTGATTTGCACACCGTTAGAACCCATAGTTAAGTCGCCGTTATAACTGCCATCAGTTAATCTTAGTGTGCCCCGAACGGTTAATTTTTGCGTCGGATCCGCCGTCCCGATGCCGACGTTGCCGCCAAAAGGCTGTAAAGCCATGCTAAAGTAGCCAGTACCTGCATTTTCAGCTTGTATGCCTGCCACATTAGACGCGACATCATCAACAGTAAACCAGACTCCTTTTTGACCAGAAATTAGTCGTTGGCCAACCACGAAACGGTTTCCAGTATTGCCGAGCGCAACCACTCCTCTGGCATCCAAATTAACATTCGGGCTCGTCGTCCCGATGCCGACGTTGCCTGTGTTGCGAGCGGTCAAGATGGGATCGCCGTTCCCACTTTGCAGGGTAAGCACTTCGATGTCACCCGAGCCCACCTTCGGCTTGATCCTGGCTACGTTGCTATTGGCAGTTGGATGGTCGACGTCAAGAAGATATGC
>MHHA01000072.1:0-978 GCA_001805845.1 Omnitrophica WOR_2 bacterium RIFCSPLOWO2_12_FULL_46_30 | reverse complement strand
CACCTTCGGCTTGATCCTGGCTACGTTGCTATTGGCAGTTGGATGGTCGACGTCAAGAAGATATGCCGGATTTGTCGTCCCGATGCCGACGTTGCCGCCGTTTCTAATAACCACCCGATCATTTGCTCCCTCTTTGAAGTAAATACCTGGGGACCCACCACCAACCCCTTTAAACTCCCATTTGACGGTATTAGTATTGTCTCTCCATCGTATTCCGCCACCTATTTCCGGTTGATCTATACGTGTAAAGTCGATAAGATAAGTATTTTCATCCGCAGCAGTTCCCCAAATATTCAATCTACTTGTCGGGCTCGCCGTCCCGATGCCGACGTTGCCTTCCACTATCAAATCCGTATTACAGTTAGGCCAGCAGGAGGAAGAAACGCCGTCAATCTGATTAGTGCAGGTAGCCGGAGACCAGCAATACTGGGAGCCGTTATAATAGTTATCTCCCACGGCCATCTTCTTAGAGCGCATCTCATTATAGACCCCGTAGGGAGCGGGGTAATAGGTGGTGATGGTCATAGTTTCTTCTTCGGTCTGGGAAAAAGAAGAAAGAGGAAAAAGGAGGTTAATCAAAAGGGTGGCTAAGCAGAGACCAAGAGAGAGAGAGAGAGTAAATACGGGTTTTGATTTAGGCATTTTGCGCCTCCATTTTTTATGGTACAGGGCTCACAGCGCACTATACCCGATGAGCCCGTTACCAACAATAAAATCATCTTAAGTAACCTTCCCCGCCGCTAAGCGCCTTCCTTCATCCTTCCTTCACCTTTTCTTAGATTGTCCGAATGGGGGTAGAAACAAGTGTCCCGTTTTTTCAGCGGCCGTGACTTCAAATTATTTTCCCGGACCACAGTTCCTGCAAAAATACCCTCCACGGCCAGAGCATTATTTTTCCGTGCGCCCTTTTCTCTTTCTCATTGCACACTACTATGGCTTTCTTCGGAGGACATGCCTGGATAAAGGCTTCTAAACCGT
>MHHA01000071.1 GCA_001805845.1 Omnitrophica WOR_2 bacterium RIFCSPLOWO2_12_FULL_46_30 | reverse complement strand
TGGCCGGGCGAGACACCGTTTGAAGTCATTGTAGGAGCAATCCTGACCCAGAATACCAATTGGCAGAATGTTGAAAGCGCAATTAACAATTTAAAAAAGGCAAAAGTGTTAAACCCGCGTAAGCTGTATTCTTTACCCTTGGCAAAATTAGCCCGGCTTATCCGGCCCTCGGGTTACTATAATATCAAAGCCAGACGCCTGAGGTCATTCTTAGATTTCTTATTTAAAAATTATGGCGGAAGCCTGAAAAAGATGTTTAGCCGGGATTTAGACAGCTTAAGGCGTCAGATTTTAAATGTAAAAGGCGTCGGCCCTGAAACAGCGGATTCTATACTGCTTTATGCCGGCGGCTATCCTGTATTTGTGGTGGATGCCTATACCAAAAGAATTTTCTCCAGGAAAAAGCTCATTAGCGAAAATACCGGCTATCATCAGGCGCAGGGAATATTTATGCGGGGCATTAAAAAGGATGCGGGATTATATAATGAATACCATGCCCTCATCGTGCGCTTAGGCAAAGAGATTTGCAAGAAAAATAATCCAAAGTGCGAAACGTGTCCGATAAGATGATAGCGTATAACGTAGAGCGTATAGCGTGTAGCGTATTGTTTTTTCTGGTTTTTGGTTTTGCCGCCTTGGCGGCACCCCGCCTTGGCGGTGGCTGGTTTCTGGTTTCTCCCGGATATGGATATGAACATCCTAAATACGAAATAGATGCCTCTATTGATACCGCCAGACATTTCATTCAAGCAAAGCAGAGGGTAACCTTTGTCAATAATTCTGATAAATCAACATCGCAAATATATTTTCATATCTATCCGCATCGTAAGTATAATAAAGAAGAAAAGAATTTTATCCTGAGATACGCGGCTTATTTTAAAGTCAATCCCTTTCCCGAAAGATTTAGGACCGGAGACCTAAAAATAAATACAGTCTCCTCAGAAGGCAAAAGTCTTAAATACGCTATCGAAGGAAAAGACAATACCATCCTGAGGATTGATTTAGACAAGGAAATCTCACCCGGTAGAGCGGTTGTTCTGGACTTAGATTATCTGGTGGTCATTCCCCATATGTATGGAAGATTCGGCTGGCATAAGAATATTACCAGCCTTTTGCGCTGGTATCCCATACTATCAGTCCTGGATAAAGAGGGATGGCATAATTATCCCTTTTATCCCTATCACCAGCCATATTTTTCAGAGGCGGCTCTATATTCAGTTAAACTGACGGTGCCCGGAGGCGAGGTAGTTATCCATAGCGGAATATTAAAGAGCGAGGCTCGGAATGCCGATGGAACCAGGACGCTTTTTGTTGAATCCGAACTGCCGTTACGAGATTTTGGATTAACCTTAAGCCCGGATTATAAAGTAAAATCCCTGGAAACGGAAGGAATAAAAATAAATTCTTATTATTTGGAAGGCGATGCTCTTTACGCTCAAAAGGCGCTGGATTCCGCGGCAGGTTTAATTAAATTTTATGCAGAGAAGTTTATCCCTTATCCTTATAAAGAATTTAATATCGCGCCGAGTTTCCTCGCTTACGGCGGAACGCAGTCATCAAACCTCATCCTCATTGACACCAGGGTATATCGCCTGCCGGAGTTTTTGCAGCGCTATTTTGATTTTCTGATTGTCCATGAAACCGGGCACCAGTGGTTTTACAATATCGTTGGCTCTGATGAATATAAGGAAATGGTTATTGATGAAGGAATGAATTCATCTTTTGTTCTGCAGTACTTAGCGCAGAAATATGGACAGGAAGCCGAAGTAATGGTTTTACCTAAAGCTTTAAGCTGGCTTATTCCCAGTTTTTCCTTTCAACGCGCCCAGTTAGACCGCTACAGCTTTGTGGCTAAAAATGGATTGGATAGTCCGGTTCAGGGAGAGCTTTCCAGCTTTCAGGAGCCAAGCTCTATCTTCTCCATTACCTATGGCAAGGGCTCAAAAATCTGGGAGATGTTAAATTACGCGGTGGGCGAAGAAGTATTTCAAAAAATTATGCAGAGATATTTCAATGAATATACATTTAAGAATATCGCGCTCTCAGATATAAAGGCATTAGCTGAAGCAGAAGCCGGGACAGATTTAAGCTGGTTTTTCCAGCAGTGGTTTAAAACCTCTAAAAAATGCGATTACGCCGTCAAAGAGGTTAAAGATAATAAAGTTATTCTGGAAAATCGGGCTGAAATCCGCATGCCGGTTGAGCTAAAGATAGAATTTGCTGACGGCACTACCCAAAAGTTATCCTGGGATGGCCTGGGAAAAGAAAAAGAATTCTTAATTGAACCTTTTAAAACAATAAAATCCGTCCAGCTAGATCCGGAAAAAAGGCTCTTGGATTTAGACCGGGTGAATAATAATTGGAAACGAAAAATAGACCTCAAGCTGGTTCCTTTATATTATCCGATATACGAAATTCCGGTTTTTCTTAAAGACGACGCCTATAGCTTAGTCTTTGGCCCGCAGATAGGCAGTGATTTAGGGGTAAGGTCATCCTTACAAAAGCCCCAGGATAATATCCTTTATCTTTCCAGCGGCTATAATTTTGGCGAGCAAAGAATAAAAAATGTTTTAGGTTTCCAACAGCGCCATTTGGGCGGCCGGCTGCTTAAATGGGGAATTGAGGCCTTTGATTATAACGATACCAGCGGTAAAGACGATCAGGATGGCTTTAAGCTATATTTACGCAAAGAGCTCTGGCCGGTAAGTTACGGCCTTGCGGACGAGAACGACCACCTCAGCCTGTATCTTTTAAAGAACCGGGATTTTAAAAGCGCTTTAACCTCCGGGGGATTAGAAGATATCCGCAATCTCTATTACCGCCGGCAGGACGAGGCAATCATCGGCTTGAATTTGAAGCTCGGCAGATACGGGCCATACCCGGATTTGCTTAACGGCTGGAAATTTATTTCAACTTTAGAAAATGCCGAACATTTTTTAGGAGGAGATACATTTTTCTGGCGCCTGGCTAACGAGTTAAGCCGCTATGGCTCTCTTTATCCTAAACAGGCAATAGCCGCGCGATTTAAATTGGGCTTAGGCTATCCTCCCGATAAAGGGCTGTTTCAATTGGGAGGAGAAAACGGTTTAAGAGGGTTTGCTTATAAAACCATCAACGGTTCGCAGGCGCTAATGTTTAACCTTGAATACCGCCAGGATTTAATTGATAATCTGAATGTAAGATTTCTGGATAATATCCTTGGCTTAGATAAAATTCAAGGAGTGGGATTTTTTGACATCGGAAAGAGTTGGTTTACCAGTTTCAACGAGCGCAGTTTTAAAAAGGACGCCGGCCTGGGCTTACGTTTGCATTTTACCCTGGGCTCATTCCTGGAGAAATTTGTCCTTCGCTTAGACGCGGCTTTAGCCCTAAGCCAACCCAAAGCCAAGCGGCATTACTGGCTTGGCTTTGGCCATATGTTTTGAAGAATAAATCATTAAAAATTTTTATTTCTCTGGCAACGGTTATTTTATTGCTGTTGGCAGGAGAAATAGCTTTGAGGCTATTCTGGGAAATGGCCCCTGCTGTGCGCCGGCCGTTTTATCAAAGAAGCAAAAACCCCTTTATCCGCTATAAGCTTATTCCCAATGCCGAATCAGGAAATGTCAAAATAAATTCAGCCGGCTGGCGCGGCCCGGAAATAAATATCCAAAAACCAAAAGATACCTATCGTATTTTAATGTTAGGCGATTCGGAATTATTTTCAATATTATTACCCGAAGAGGACAGCCTCAGCCGTCAGCTGGAGAAGCTCCTAAATGAGAAGTCAGGGGGGATAAAATTTGAGGTGGTTAATAGCGGGGTGGAAGGGTATAATACCTTCCAGGAGTTTGAGGTTTTAAAGGCTCAGGGCCTTGGCTATCGTCCGGATTTGGTAGTCCTGGATTATGTCTTGAATGACCCGGAGCCGGGTGAGTACTATTTTGGAGACAATTTTCTCACCCGCAACAGCGCAATCTACCGGTATATCCTTTATCGGATTAAGAAAGGCCTGATCAGAATGGAGCGCAGAAGGCTGCGTATCAAGACCGAAGCGCAGCATTTTAATTATCTTCATAGCGGGATATCCTTCATACATTTGAAAAAGGCGGTTCTTGAGATGGCCTCACTGTTAGAATCGTATAACATCAGGCTTGTGGTAAATATTTTTCCCGTTTCAAGCCTTGCGGTAAAAGACTTTAAAGAAAATTATCCTTACCGGCACATCCACAAACTAATAAAAGGGATAGGCCATCAAAATATTATTTATGTGGATGCGATAGAGGAGTTTAACCGCTTAGGGATGAGCCCCCAGAGCGTTTCTATTAACTATGAATACAATGAGTCGCACAAAAATGCAAAGGCCCTTGGCGTAATGGCAGACCTTTTATGCAGGATATTGAGAAAAAATAATCTAATTCCGAACACACGGTTTAATGCCCCGTAGGCAGAATTCGCCGATTGACAGAAAAGCAAAATTATGCTAATCTAAAAAAACAGCGAGTATAAATATCGCCCATACGCTCAATATGGCAAAGAGAATATTGGTTATAGACGATAGCAGGTTGAATTTGGGAATTATCAGCCAGGCATTAAGCCAGGCCGGATTCGAAGTGGCTACAGCAAATAATGGAAATGAAGGGCTGGAAAAGTTCAAAAAAGAAAAAATAGACCTGGTAATCCTGGACCTTATTCTGCCGGGACTCGATGGTTTTGGTTTTCTTCAGATTTGCAAAAATGACCCTTTGATAAAACATATACCGGTTATTGTATTAACGGGCCGGGATTCCCTTGAAGAGATAGAAAAAACAAAAAGGCTGGGAGCGCTTGAGTGTTTTGTAAAACACAGGATGCCGCCGAATAAAATAAAGGACTATATAAAATCATATTTTAATCAATGGAAGTAAAAGCTCAGCGCATTCATTTCCGCAGCAGCCCTCCCTGACGTATCGTCGGGCGGCCGCAGCCGCCTTTAACCCGTACATAAACAGAAGTCCAGTGATTATTAAGTGATAAAATATAAAAAAATAAGGATTGGCAAAAAATATATTGAGGCGCTCTGGGTCAGGCTTCAGAGAAAAAATCTTATCTTGCTTCGCGGAGCCAAAGGTTATGTTATGTGCGGTTATCTTAATCTGAGCGCCGCGCAAATGTTCAAGGATGCGGCAGTAAAGATTACCGGCGTATCTACTATTGAAGAAGCGCTAAAAGCTTCTGTCCATTCTTTAAGCCATCCGGCGAGAAAATTAGGCATATCTAAAGGCCAGCCAATAAAGGATGTCCTCAGGATTATCGCCTGAAGCATACTTTGCGGAGCTTTTGTCTAAAGACGCGTCTTTATGAGCGCTGTTGCCTGATTTAATTTTTCTGGTAAGATATAGGCAATCCGTAGAACAAGAAAATCGCCTGCGGCAGATGATTTTTCCCGCCCCTCTATTATCTTTTGGGAAGGCGGGATCCCGCCTCGTTATTTAAATAAAGGGCGGGACAGCTACGATTTTCGCAGTGGCTTTGGCTATGGGAAGCCAAACCACTGCCTTCTGGCTTGTGGTATGGGAAAGTGTTTTACCTGTGCCCATAAGGGTATACTTTCCTGTACCAAGATAAGGGGAGGTATTGACAGGATGATTTACCGGTTTACTGACGAACTGGGAACGTTCGTAGTGGAAGACCCCCATAAGCATAATCTCTATTTTCCGCTGACGGATAAAGAGGGGCGCCTTTTATGCTCTATCAGCCCGAATTTAGCCGGAGACATAAAGCGGGATAACGGGCATTTCCTGACGGCCCCGGCAAGCATTGAGGATTTAAGAAGCAATCTCCTGTGCCGGAGAGATTTCTTTATCAAAACCGGAAGCCAAACAATAAGATGCTCGTATCCCTATCAGGACAGGCTGGAAGCGGGATTTCTCTATCATAAAATTGTCAAAAAGACAAAATCCCTGGAAATGGAGATTCTCAATTTTGTTCCTTTTGATACCCCGGTTGAGATTATGCGGGTTACCCTGAGGAACAGAAGCAGCAAAGCCATAAAAATCATTCCCACCTCTTTTATTCCCCTCTACGGCAGAGCTGAGAAGAGTTTAAGGGACCACCGCCACGTTACCTCGCTTTTAAACCGGGTCTATTTAGATAAATTCGGGCTCCGGCTTAAACCGACAATGGTATTTGACGAAAAGGGGCATAAGGCGAATGAAACGATTTATTTTGTCCTGGGCTTTGAAGATGAAGGACAGCCGCCCGCAGGACAGTTTCCCACCCTGGATTATTTTTACGGCCAGGGGGATGCTGTTTTTCCCGATGCCATAGAAAAGAATCTAAGGCCTGCCCGAAAGAAGCTTGCGGAATTTGACGGCAAAGAATCCTGCGCGGCATTCAGGTTTAAAGAGAAGGGACTAAAGAAATCCCAGGCAGTCAGTTATTTTCTGCTCATGGGCATAGCTGAGAGCGAGGCCGAGATAAGAAATACGTTTAAGAAATTGAATTCCCCGGAAAAAATCAGGAAGAGTTTTGAGCAAACCAGGAAATATTGGCTCGGATATCTATCAGGCCTGGAATTTGATTTTAAGGACAGGGATTTTAATAACTGGCTTTCCTGGGTAAAGCTCCAGCCGGCCCTGCGCAAGCTCTTTGGCTGTTCATTCCTGCCCCATTTTGACTACGGAAAGGGAGGAAGGGGCTGGCGCGACCTCTGGCAGGATGCCCTGGCCCTGCTTTTGACTCAAGCCGGGGAGAAGAAAGCCAAAAACTTTATTCTGGACAATTTTAAAGGCGTCCGGATTGACGGCTCCAATGCCACCATCATTACTAAGGATGGGCAGTTTATCTCAGACAGAAACCGTATCATCCGGGTCTGGATGGACCATGGCATCTGGCCGTATTTGACCCTGCGCTTATATATGAATAAAACCGGAGACCTGGATATCCTTCTTAGAGAGGCCAGCTATTTTCAGGACCACCAGCATAAGAGGGCAAAGGAAATAGACCTTTACTTTCCCCATAAGGATTATACCCTGCGCGATAAAAACGGGAAAATCTATAGCGCAAGTATCCTGGAGCATATCCTGGCCCAGAGTTTGGTTCAGTTTTTTAACGTGGGCAGGCACAACATCATCCGTTTAGAAAGCGCTGATTGGAATGACGGATTGGATATGGCGCCTGAGCACGGAGAGAGCGTTACCTTTAGTTTTATGTATGCCCATAATTTAAGAGACCTCTGTGCATATTTAGAAAGGCTTAAGGAAAAAACTAATAAGCTCAGTATTTTAAAAGAATTAACCTTTCTTTTAGATGCAAAGCTCAAGCCCCGATACTCTGATTTCAAATATAAGCAGAAAAGGCTCAACGAATATCTGGGAAAAGTCAGGAATTTAAGCGGCGAAAAGGTTAGCCTGGATATTGATGCGTTGATCCTGGATTTAAAAAGCAAAGCCGGGCACTTATTCCAATGGTTAGGCAGGAAGGAGTGGCTGAAGGAAGGGTTTTTTAACGGCTACTATGATGAGCAGGGAAAGCGGGTGGAGGGGAAAGCTCATAAGGCAGGCCTGCCTGTCCGGCAGGCAGGCATCAGGATGCTTTTGGCCAGCCAGGCATTTGCCATTATGAGCGGCGCCGCCTCCGAGAAACAAGTTAAGCAGCTCTGGCGAGCCATAAAAAGATATCTGCAGGATAAGCAGCTGGGAGGATTCCGCCTGAATACGAATTTTAATTCGCACCATCATCTTGACCTGGGAAGGGCATTTGGTTTTTCCTACGGCGATAAGGAAAACGGCGCATTTTTTAACCATATGGTGGTGATGCTTGCCAATGCCTTATACGCGAGAGGTTTTGTTAATGAAGGTTTTGAAGTAATCAATTCCATCTATAAAATGGCAACTCATAATCGGGCAAAAATCTATCCTTTGATTCCGGAGTATTTTAATAACGAAGGAAGAGGCCTTTATCTTTATTTAACCGGTTCAGCCAGCTGGTATATCTACACCTTGTTAGAAGAAATCCTGGGGATAAAGTTTGCTCTCGGGGATATTTATTTAGAGCCCAAACTTAGCGCGGGTAATTTTTTCAAGCAGGAGATTGAAACCAGGTTTAAATTACAAGGAAAGCCATTAAGGGTTATTTTTGCCAGAGGCAGAGAAAAAAATAAAAAGGGCGGGGTTTACAAAATAGAAGAAGCCTACCTGGGAGATAAAAAAATTATGCCGCGCTCAGGCAGGTATATTATTAAGAAAGAAGAGCTGCGTAAAGCAGAAAACATCATAAAGGTATATTTAAGCTAACCCCTTCACCTTTTCTCTTAGGCCCAGGGCAATTGCCTCGTAGTCATCCTGCGGATGGTATTTTCCTCCCGCCTCTTTCAGCTCTTCCCGGGTGCAGGCTTTTCCGAAGATAACTCTAATAGGATATGGCCGGGGTAAAAATTTTCCCCTTGGCCAGGCAGGGTATGATCCCTGGATATAGCAGGGGATGACCGGGGCGCCGGTTTCCTTGATTAATATTCCCACGCCCTTCTTAAATTCTTTCACCTCGCCGTCAATAGAACGTTCTCCTTCCGGGAAGATACAGAGCGATTTATTATTCCTTAAAACATAGGCTGCTGCCTGCATGGCATCGGTTAAGTTTACCGCGGGATCAATAGCAATGAGCCGGGCAATTTTTACCGCCCACCTGATTACAGGATGCAGGAAATAGCCGCTGTAGCCCAAGAAAAACAGGTTAACCTCGGCTTTTGCTGCCATGCTTGCAGCTATAAGGAAGCCGTCTAAATAACTGGCGTGGTTTGGGCAGATAATAAAGGGTTTATAGATAGGCAGATTTTCTTTTCCCTTAATCCTTAAGAAACAGAATGTCCCGAATAATAAATTGAAAAAATTCAGCATTATAAAGGAAAAGGCCTTGTCTAATGCGCCGGGATGGAGGTTGATTTTATCTAAAATTCCCGCGGCAGGCGCCTCTTGAATAATCTGGCTCCAGACGGGGCTATGCCGGGAAACTCGCGTTTCTCCTTTCCCGGGCTTTACGAGCTGAGCTATTTTAGCGAGCAATTCTCTTACGGTAAAAATTTCCGAGAAGCCGGTATCAGGAATACTGATATTAAATTTCTTCTCTAAAGCAATTGCCAATTCCACGCGCCTCAAGGAATCAATCCCTAAATCCAATTCTAAATGATCATTCATGCTAACCCTCATTTTTAATTCCCGGGATAAAAACTCTAAGAGCTCATTTTCCCCGTCAGAGGATACCGGGGGGAAAGCGCTGCCCGGCTCTTCTCTCTCGGCTGCGGGGGCTTCTTCCGGCTGTCCTTTGATTTTAGCCGGCGCCCGCGTTAAATGCCCGGATTTTATTTCATATCTCTTAAGCTTTCCTAAACGTGTCCTGGGTAATTCCTCTCTGGCAACGCTAAAGCCCATAATCCGCTTGTAGGAGGGCAGTTCCTTAGAAAGATTCTCTAAGAGCCAGCGGATTTTTCCCTGGATGTTTACCTCTTTGGTTTTGCGAAAATACTCAATATTCGGAAAGACCAAAGCATGCAGTGAAGAGAGGCCGCCAGCGGTAGTTTCCAGAACGCAGATTTCTTTTATGTAAGGGCTTTTAAGATAATGGGCCTCAATTTCCTCGGGGTAAATGTTTTTGCCGCTGGAAAGGACAATTACCTCTTTAGAGCGTCCGGTAAGGTAGAGGTATCCATCCCGGTCAATATATCCCAAATCGCCGGAATAAAACCAATCATCTCTTAAGACCTCCGCGGTTTCCTTCGGTTTTTTGTAATAACCTTTCATTACATTTGGGCCCTGGATTAAGACCTCCCCGATATGCTCGCGATCAGGATTATGGATGCGGATTTTTACTTCCGGAACAGGTAGGCCTACCGAGCCGAATTTTATGCGGCAGATCGGATTAAAGGTAACCACCGGCGCAGTTTCAGTCAGGCCATAGCCCTCTAAAATAGTAAAGCCAAGAAGGGTTAGTTCATAAGCTACCTTAGGCGCTAAGCGCGCGCCTCCGGAGGCAAAAAAGCGTAAAGAGGGCCCAAAGTTCCGGTGCAATTTTTTTAAAAGGATTTTATTTAGGTTGAACCGGAAGAGCTTGCGCGGGACGCCGGTAACTTTTAAGACGGATAGGACTAAAGACGGTTTTTTGAGCTTTTCAAATATTGCTTTATGCAGCAAATAATAAAGCTGGGGCACGCCGACTAAAACTGTAGCCTGCGCTTCCCGCAGGCAGCGTAAGAGGTCATCGGATTTTAAGCTGTTTAAAAAGGTTACCTGCCCGCCGCTCAATAGAGGAACGAGCAGCGTAACCATAAAAGGATAAGAATGGTGCAGCGGCAGCAGCGAAAGGACATTATCCTGCGCGCCGATTAATCCGAGTTTTACGATACTGTCAAAATTAGAACAGAAGTTTTTATGGGTAAGCATTACCCCCTTGGGGGAGGCGGTGGTTCCGGAGGTATAAAGGATGGAAGCGATGTCGCCGGATTTGTTCTCCAATATTAAATCTGTCCTGGCTTTCGCTTGAGTAATCTCGCTAAAGGGATAAAATACCGCCTTTTTAAAAGAAAGGATATTTTTCAGGAAATCCTTGAAAGGAAGATGAAGTTCTTCCGAGGTAAAAATAATTTTTGCGCCTGAATCCCGCAGGACATTATTCACTTCATAAGGGGTGAGCTTCGGGTCAATAGGAACGGCGGTTGCGCCAATAGCCATAATCCCAAAATAGATTGCCGGCCAGTAGGGCGAATTTTCCAGAAGGATGGCAACCCGTTCTTGTTTCTCTATCCCTTCCTGATTCAGGAAGGCCGCCACTTTCAGGCTTAGATTATACATCTGGCCATAGGTATAGGTTTGATAAGCAGCGCCTTCTTTTATCTGGCAGGCAGGAGCATCGGGATGAGTTTTGGCGGATTCCTCAAATCTTTTAAACAGGTCATATTCCATAATTTCATTATAACTTGAATTTGGTGACAGGTAAAGAGAAAAAGGGTATAATAAAGCAGAGTCAAGAGTCAAGAATCAAGAGTCAAGAAAAAAAATAAAATATGGAAAATAAAAAGTGCGGCATAGTGGCTATTGTAGGCAGAACAAATACAGGCAAATCTACCCTGCTTAACTATATTTTGGGTAAAAAGGTGGCAATTGTTTCTAAGATTCCCCAAACCACCCGCAATATTATTCGGGGCATACTTACTGAAAAAAGGGGCCAGATTATTTTTGTGGATACCCCGGGAATTCACAAGCCAAAGCACCGTTTAGGAAAATATATGAATATTTTAGCTGAAGATTCAGCAAGCGGCGCGGATCTGATTATGCACCTGGTTGATTCATCAGAGAGGGTAGGCGAAGAGGAGGAGATGGTGGTAAATTATCTTAAAGCTGCCAGCGCACCAATAGTCCTTGCCTTAAACAAAATAGATTTGGGCGGAAAGTTTGTCCCCGAATATCTTAAATTATGGGAGGAAAAGAAAGGTAAGACGCTTCAGGAGTTAGGAGATGCTCTTATTGTCATTCCTATTTCAGCCTTAAAAGGAACAAATATTGACCGGCTCCTGGAGGTCTTATTTTCGCATTTACCTGAAGGGCAGGAGTTATATCCGCAAGAGGTAATCTCGGATTTTTCAGAGCGGCTTAGCTATGCAGACATAATCCGCGAGAAGCTCTTTGAATGCATGCGCGAAGAATTACCTTACTCAATCGGGGTTTTGGTGGATGAGATTGCCGAGCGTTCAAAAAAGCTTACCTATATCAGAGCAGATATTCTTGTAGAGCGGGATTCGCAGAAGGCAATTGTCATCGGAGATAAGGGCAAGGTTATGAAAAACGTGGGTAGTTTAGCCCGCAAAGAACTGGAAGGCGCACTTGGCAGAAAGGTTTATTTAGAGCTCAATGCCAAGGTAAAACCCGGCTGGCGCCAGGATACGGAAATCCTGAGGCAGATGGGGATTATCTTATAAATATGCGCCCATTCAGACCGCATTCGGGGGACACAATACTTAATTAATTTCTCGGGAATAAATAAGTAGTGTGTCCCCCGAATTCCAGACACGTTCTGGAGTGGAAGCTGGAAAGGCGGCTGGTAGATAAGATTAAACGGCTTATGCTGCAGATGGGGATTATTTTGTCATAAATATCTCCTTGTAAACCCGGCGAGCTTATACTACAATATCAACGATGGATGTGCGCATTTACTATGAAGATACGGACTGCGGCGGGGTGGTCTATTACGCCAACTACTTAAGATATTTTGAGCGCAGCCGCACCGAATACTTAGAAAGCAAAGGCGTATTTGTTAAGGAATGTGTTCCCCGGGGTTTTTTCTTTGTGGTTGCGCATCAGGATATTGATTATAAGGCGCCGGCTTATTATGCCGATGTCTTAAGCATTGAGACTAAGATTTCCAAGCTCGCTTCAGCCAGCATTACTTTTGATTATATTGTCAGGAATAAGAAAACCGGTCAGCTCATTGTTACTGCCAGCACGATAATGGCTTGCGTTAACCAGGATATCCAGCCGATAAAAATTCCCCGGGAAATAAGAGAGAAGCTTGCTTCTTAGGCTATGATTGCTCAACCTGTGGTACGATGATTAATCGCAAAAGGCTGATTAGATTAACTCAAAAATTAATTCAGATAAATTCCGAGAATCCTCCCGGTAATGAGCTTGAGATTGCGCGCTTCCTCCGGCGGTATATGGAAGCTTTTGGGCTGAAGTGTAAGTCCTATGAATTTGCGCGCCAGCGGCCTAATTTAGTCGGGCTGTTAAAGGCAAATTCTAAAGAAGCAAAGACAATTCTTATCAGCCCGCATTTAGACACTGTCCCTGCCGGAAGGGGCTGGAAATTCCCGCCGTTTAAGGGCGTAGTAAAAAATGGCAGGATTTATGGCCGGGGCGCAACGGACTGCAAGGGTAATCTGGCCGTGGCAATAGAGGTTCTAAACAGCCTTATAGAAGATAAGGCAAGATTAAAAAATAATATCCTTTTTGCCGCTACTGCCGATGAGGAGTCAGGCTCAACCTTAGGATTGATTCCCCTGCTTAAAAAAAATATGCTCAAAGCGGATTATGCCCTGATTTTAGATTCCGACGAATTTGATGTCGTTATTACACAAAAGGGTTTAATCCATTGTAAAGTTTCGCTATTCGGCCGCAAGGCGCACGGAGCCTATCCCTGGAAGGGAATAAACGCGATAAATATCGCCAGCAATATAATCCAGGATTTAAAAAGGTATAAATTTAGCTACCGCAAGCATCCTCTTTTGCGCGAACCGACTATGAATATCGGCACCATCCAGGGCGGAGATAAGGTAAATATGGTTGCCGACTGGTGTGATTTCGAGATAGATGTGCGCTATCTTCCGGGAATGCCGGTAAAAGCTCTCTTAAGCGGGATAAAAAAGCTTATTGCCGGAAGGGCAAAAAGATTTAAAATAAAAATTAACGGGCTGCAGAGCCCTTATGCGATTGCCGGGGGGTATCCCCTGATTAGTTTTTTACTTAAGGTATGGCGTAAGCATCATCCCCCAAGCAAACTAAGAGGCTCTGAAGGAGCAACCGTGATTACCTTTTTCAAGGATAAGGGTATTCCGGCAATAGCAACCGGCTTTGGCTCCTCCGGGTGCGCGCATATCAATGATGAGTACGCCGTGATTGATAAGCTCTATTCTGGAGCAAAGGCATTAGAGGAATTCCTGAAAGGACTAAAATGAAGATATATCTTTCCGTTACTAAAAAACCTAAATTAAAGAAACCGATTTTAATCTGCGCCTGGCCGGGGATGGGCGAGGTCGCGCTTAAATTGGGAAGTTATATAAAGGATCAGCTGAAAATGGAGGAGTTTGCGGCTCTAGAGGCCCCGGAGTTATTTCCTCCCGCAGGTATCTTGATTGAAAATAATCTGATTCAGCTGCCCAAGCCGGGGCTGGGCAAGTTTTGGTTTTATAAAACCAAAAGCGGGCAAAACGACTTAATTCTTTTTTTAAGCAGCGCCCAGCCGTTATTAGAGCATGCCTATGAATATTGCAGAAAAATCCTGGCCTTAAGTAAAGAATTCGCGGTGAAAAAAATTATTACCTTTGCGGCTATGCCCCAGGCTATTGACCACACGGTAACGCCGGAGGTCTGGTTTGCCGCAACTAATAAGAAGGCCAGCGATGAATTAGAAGCCCCGCATTTAGGGCTCAAGGCCCTTAGCTCAGGCCAGGTAAGCGGATTGAACGGTTTATTATTAGGCATTGCCGGAGAAATGGGCATGGAGGGGATATGCCTGTTAGGTGAGATTCCGCTCTTTACCATCCAGATAGAGAATCCCGGGTCATCACTTGCCATTTTGAATAAGCTCAATCAGCTATTAAAGCTTAATGTGGATACCAGCGCGCTGGCCAGCCAGGCAAAGTTTATGGAACAGGAGATAAATAAACTCATTGATTTTATTCAGGCGCCGGAACAGCATTCCGGCCCCATTGGCGAAGAAGAGATAGAGAAGATTAAAAAATCCTTAAACCTCTATACCAAGCTGCCGCAGTCTGCCCGGGAAAAGATTGAGAAGCTCTTTGCCGAGGCAAAACAGGATATTGCCAAAGCCAATGAGCTAAAGAAAGAATTAGACCAGTGGAATGTCTATAAGGAATACGAGGATAGGTTCTTAGACCTCTTTAAGAAACCCAAAGAGAAGGAAGAGAAACAGCATAATTAAAACGGTCTTGAGGCGTCAAGGTTGCATTAAAGATGAAAAATAAGATAAAAGCGATTATCTTTGACCTGGGCAATGTTTTGGTTGGCTTTGACCACCGCATCGCAGTCAGGAGAATATTAAAACATACCAGCAAACCAGAGCGGGAAATCTACGATTTATTCTTTGATTCCGGGCTCACCCGCGAATTTGAAAAGGGTAAAATTACGCCGGGAGAATTTTTTAAGCAGGTTAAATCGCTCTTAGAGCTTAAGCTTGAGCTTAAAGAATTCCTGCCTATCTGGAATGAGATATTCTTTTCTAAGCCCGAGAGCGAGGAATTTATCGTTTCTTTAAATTCCGGCCTCAAGCTGGTTTTACTTTCCAATATCAACAAGCTGCATTACGATTATATCCGCAATGCCTTTTCTTCCGCTATTGCCTTGTTTGGCCCGGGGAATGTCATTCCTTCCTATATTACCGGTTTTGTCAAGCCCGAAAGAGAAATCTACAATTTAGCAATCCGGAAGACAGGCAGGCCTATAGAGAATATTGTTTATGTAGATGACCGCAGGGATTTGGTTGAAGCAGCCAGAGGTTACGGCCTCAGGGCGGTTCAATTTCAGAATATAGAACAACTAAGGCAGGAATTCCAGAACTTAGGTGTAATTGAAAATGCGCATTCGCCTCTTTAAGAAAAATAAATTAATCGGACAGTCGGCTGTGCTTGCCTGTCTTGTTTCCTGCCTCTTCTCTGGCTGCGCAGTTACCGGCCCTTATGTCAGCGAAGAGGAAATCCGGCAGGCCAGCGATGATTTAAAAGTCAAGGCATTAAAATTTCAGATTGACGAGCTCACCAAGGTAAATAATATCGGCTATAAATTGATTTTTAGTTTACCTGAAGAAGACCGCAAGGGTAATTTTGTATTCTCGGGTTTGCTCTTAAGCGGGCTGGATAGATATTTAGCCAGGCTTTATCAGCTTCCCGCAGAAAAAGGGGTTGTGGTTATCGGTTTAGTTGAGAATAGCCCGGCAAAGAAGAGCGGTATCCAGGCAGGTGATTTGCTGAAAAGGATTGACGGCCTTCCGATTTACGAATTGTCAGATGTGGCGTATATCCTTAATCATAAAGCGCCCAACCAGAGCTTAGAGCTTTCCGTTGCGCGCTCAGGCATAGCGATGAATTTTGATCTTAGATTAATCAGCAAGCCCTTAGATGTGGCATTTCGCATGGTGGATGACCAGGAAGTCAACGCCGGAGCGTCGCCGGATCTGGTGGCGGTTACCTATGGCCTGATGCGTTTCGTTAAAAGCGATGATGAGATTGCCGTGGTCTTAGGCCATGAATTAGCCCATATAGCCAAAGGCCATCATTTAAAAGAATCGGGAATCGGTTTACTTTCCATGCTCGCCGGAATTGCCGCCGGGATTGGCGCGAATAAAGTTTCTCCCGGCTCAGGGGATATAGTGATGCGTTCGGTATCTTCGGCGTTTAGCGCCAGGTTTTCCCAGGATTTTGAGCGGGAAGCCGATTACTTCGGCTTAAAATACGTTCAGCTTTCCGGATTTGATATTGAAGCCGGGGTAGATGTCTGGGAACGCTTTGCCATTGAGGTGCCGCAGAGCATGACCCGGAATTTCTTCAGCACCCATCCTTCCAGCCCCGAAAGGATGCTCCGGCTTAAGAAGATAATTCAGGAATTAAAGTCATGAAAAAACCATCTAAGGATACCATCAGCCGCCTGGCGCTCTATCTGCGCGCCCTGCAGGAATTATCCAAAGACCGCAGCAGCGATACGATTTCATCCCAGGATTTATCCAGAGAATTAAATATCAGCCCGGACCAGCTCAGGCGCGACCTCTGGTATTTTGGCCAGTTCGGCAGGCGCGGCGTCGGTTATTCGGTGGAGAGCTTAAAGAATAAATTGAGCCAGATATTAGGCTTGAATAAGAGCTGGAATGTTTGTATCTGCGGAGTGGGTAATCTAGGCTCCGCGCTTTTGACTTACAAGGGTTTTAAGGAGCATAACCTCAACATCATAGCCGGTTTTGATGTTGAAGCGAATAAGGTGAATAAGAAAAAAAACGGAATAGATATTTATCCTCTGGAAGATATGAAAAAGGTAATTAAGGCCAAAGCCGTAAAAATCGCCATTATTGCCACTCCCTACTTCGCTGCCCCGGCGGTTATGGAAAGATTGATTTCCTGCGGCATAAGGGCAATCCTCAACTTTGCTCCCATAAAATTAGTTGCCCCGCCCCAGGTTAAACTGCGCAACGTAGATTTATCCACCGAGCTCTTTAACCTTACTCACTTTTTATCTCAGGCATAAAAATTTACCAGAAAATAATTCAAGAAAAATCTACCCTGCGGGTAGGGTAATGTCAAATAAATTGTGTAAATTCTTTTAACGGCTTATCCTTCCACTTGTTATTTAAGCGGGTTAGTATGGCATAGATTATCCGGTTTACGCTGTCTTGATTAGTAAAGCAACTCATTGGCCTTGTGCGCCTGCGTACTTCTCTGAATGCTCGCTCTATGACATTGGTGGTTCTGATACGTCTGCGAATAAGCTTTCTGTATTGTTCCATGAATGGTTGGATGGCTCAATACACATATTTTACAAAGGAAAAGAACTAAAGAATAAGCCAATACCTAAGGTAAGGCATAAAAGTAAAGAAACAGCTCTTTTGACAGCAAATTACTGACATTTTTAATTTGCAATAAACCTGACATTTTTAACTTGCGTTCACAGACCTGCAGATTTTTCTTGACAATACAAACATATTGTGATAAAAAGAGAGTGACAATACCATATATAGATATCAGAATAGTTAGAGGGAGGAGCTAAATCTTCAATTGGAAGAAATAAAAAGAAGCCAAGAGACACAAGAAGCGCGTGTCTCTTTTTTGTTTTGCTCTAAAAGATAACAAATGGGAAAAATAATCGGATTAACCTATGATTTAAGGACGGACTATAAGTTCAGGGAGAACGACCCTCCCGACGCCAATGCCGAATTTGACCATCCCCAGACCATTGACTTAATTGCCCGGACCATTGAGTCCCTAGGCCATAAGTGCTTGAGGATCGGCAATGTGGATGACCTTTTAAAGAAGCTTGATAATCTAAAAGTAGACATTGTCTTTAATATCTCCGAAGGCTCATCCGGCAGAAATCGGGAATCGCAGGTCCCCATTGTCCTGGAGATGATGCACATTCCCTTTGTCGGCTCAGACGGCCTTACCCTGGGCTTAAGCCTTGATAAGGCAATGACAAAAAAGATTCTCATTTCCGAAAATATTCCCACTCCAAAATTTTTTGAGACCGATGACCCCACGGATAATATCGCCAAGCTAAGAGCGATGAAATTTCCTCTTATTGTCAAGCCGCGCTGCGAAGGTTCATCAAAGGGCTTAAGCGAGAAATCCCGGGTTGAAAACATAGAACAATTACGGGAACAGATTGGCTATATCGTCAGAACCTATAAGCAATCGGCATTGGTTGAGGAATTTATCAGCGGCAGCGAATATACGGTCGCGCTCATCGGCAATAACCCGCCGGAAATTTTGCCCCCCGTGCAGATTAAGATAGACGGAAGATTAAAATTGGGCGATAAATTTTATACCTTTGCCAGAATTCATTCTGACCGGCTGGAGTATGTTTGCGCAGATAAGATTGATAAGCCCTTGAAAGAAAAGCTGATGAATCTGGCTTTAAGGACATACAAGGCCATAGATTGCCGTGATTTTGGCCGGGTTGATTTCAGGGTTGACCAGGACAATAATCCGTATGTTTTGGAAATCAACCCTCTGCCGAGCTTATCCAGCGCAGACGTCTTTACCTGCATTGCTAATTATCTCAACGTGCGTTATGAAGAGATGATCAGGCGCATCTTAGACGCCGCGCTTACCCGCTGCGGGTTAAACTAGAGAAGCGATGAAAATAGCGCTATGCTGTAGCGTAAAAAAGAGCGAACCGGAAAAACCGCCTGATTACTATTCAGAATTTGACTCCGAAGAAACTGTCCGCCGGCTCTCCCTGACCATCCAGAGTTTTGGCCACGAAGTGGTCATCGTTGAAACCAACAGGCGCGCCAACCTGATCAATTTTTTTCAAAACAATTCGGTGGATTTTGTTTTTAACATTGCCGAAGGCTCGGATTCCCGTTTCAGAGAATCCGAGGTCCCTGCCTTGTTGGACTTCCTGGGTATACCCTATACCGGCTCCAATTCTTTTACCCTGGCCCTGGCCTTAAATAAGGCAATGGCCAAGCGGATATTTAAATACGAGAATATCCCTACCCCAAATTTCCAGGTATTTGATGCGGCCAATACTCCCCTTAATCCGCGGTTGAAATTTCCCCTGATAGTAAAACCAAATTACGAAGGTTCCGGAAAAGGCATCAGCGCCTTAAGCGTGGTCAATAATCAAAATGAACTTTATCGCCAGGTTAGCCAAACGTTATATGCTTACCAGCAGGAAGTGCTGGTGGAAGAATTCATTGAAGGCAGGGAGCTGACCGTGGGGATATTAGCCAACGGGAATATTACCGTGCTGCCGATATTAGAAATTGATTTTTCTGAATGTAAGGAGAGCGGCGAGTTCTTCTATTCCTGGAGAATGAAGGAGTTCCAGGGAAACAGGGAAATGGGGTTGATTCCTTCCTTTTATTGTCCGGCGAGAATTTCTGAAGAGGTCTCCGCAAGAGTCAAAGAAACAGCCCTCAAGGCGCATAAGGCCTTAGGATGTTTAGATATCTCACGCACTGATATCCGTCTTAGTAATGATAACATCCCGTACGTTTTAGAAGTTAATCCTTTGCCCGGGCTTAACCCCGAAGAATCGAATTTCCCGATGATTGCCAAGGCCTACAAAATAGAGTATAGAAACCTGATAAAGACAATTTTAGAAAGCGCCCTGGAAAGATATGAAATGGGCTCGTTTTATCCTCAAAAAACTACCGAGGGAATACATAAGTAGCGCAAATCCGCCCCTGCTGTTTCGTTTTGTTTCGTTTTGTTAGAAGCGAAGCGAAACAAAACGAAACAAAACGGCAGGGGCTCATTTGAGGAGGTGCAAGCTGAATAATATAACCTTAGCTGAAAAATTAAACTATCAATTAGCTTTGCCTTTTTTGCCGGCTAATCATTTAGCCCGC
>MHHA01000070.1 GCA_001805845.1 Omnitrophica WOR_2 bacterium RIFCSPLOWO2_12_FULL_46_30 | reverse complement strand
AGAAGATAAGGTGATTGATTCGCGCTCAAGCGCAGAAGGCAATTCCGTAAGGCGAAGGCGGGAGTGCCTGAAGTGCGAAAAGCGCTTTACCACTTACGAACACATTGAGCAGATTCCGCTTCTGGTGGTCAAAAAAGACGGCCGGCGCGAGGCCTTTGAGCGTAATAAGATTTTGAGCGGCATTGTCAAGGCCTGCGAAAAACGCCCGGTAAGCCTGAAGATGATGGAGTCCCTGGTAACTTCCATTGAAAGAGCGGTAATGCGCAAATATGAGAAGGAAATTCCCGCTTCGGTTGTCGGAGAATTGGTGATGGAAAAGTTAGCGGGCGTTGACGAGGTGGCCTATGTGCGCTTTGCCTCAGTGTATCGGCAGTTTAAGGATGTTAACCAGTTTATGAATGAACTTCAAGAAATATTAGGAAAAGGCGTTAAAAAAGAAAGCAAGGCCTTGCGCAAGATGCAATCTAAGCCCCGTTCAAAACCGCAGGGCAATTAGAAAAGAGAAAGAGGTTTCAAACGGGGTAAATAGAACTTGAAAATGATTGAAATGGAATTAAATAAAATTATTATTGACGAAAAGCGCCATGACCAGATTATTGTCTTAAAAGAGAAAAAAGGCGAACGGCTGCTTCCTATCGTCATCGGTTTTCAGGAGGCCTCCAGCATCAAGATGAGGCTTTCCGGAGTCAACCCGCCCAGGCCGCTGACCCACGATTTGCTTCATTCCGTAGTTGAGCATCTTGAGGCCAGGTTAGAGAAGATAGTAATTGATAAAATAGAAAATAACACCTTCCACGCAAAGTTATTCCTTAAAGGCGAAAACGGAAAGACCAAGGTTATTGATGCCCGCCCCTCCGACTCTATTGCCTTATCGGTGCGCGCAAAGGCGCCGATATTTGCGGAAGAAGAAGTCCTCAGGCAGTCCGCCGAGCACAAGCAATAGTTTTATCACGCCATAATCCGCCTATGGATGCCGCGCTCAAGAAACTTAAAAGTAACCCTCAGCTGAAGCTCATCAGCGATAACTTTAAAAATCATCCTCAAGAAATTTATCTGGTGGGAGGATACCTGCGCGACGCATTCTTAAAAAGAAAAAAAGAAAATCCGGACTTTGACTTTGCCGTATCTTCCCAGGCAATAAAAATAAGCCGCGTAATTGCCGGGAAACTAAAGAGCGGATTTGTGGTTTTGGATAAAGTTCACGGCTCAAGCCGCATCGTGTATAAAAAAAATGGATTTTCCTGTAATTTTGACTTTACCGATTTCCGCGGCAAGGATATCTATGAAGACCTGCTGCACCGGGATTTTACCATCAATAGCTTAGCGGTAAATTTAAGGGCAATAAAGAATGCCCGCGCGATTGATACGGTATTGCTTGACCCTTACTCCGGAAGAGCCGATATTAAAGCAAGGCGCATCCGGGAAGTTTCCGATTTCAGCCTGCCCGAAGACCCTTTAAGGATTTTGCGCGCTTTTAGCTTATCGGCAATCCTTGATTTTAAGATTGAGCCGAAAACAAAAGAGGCGCTCAGGAAGCATAAAAAAAAGATTAGCTCATCCGCCTTTGAGCGCATCGCCGAGGAATTATTCAAAATCTTAAATTCAGAGAATGGATTTAAGGCCTTTAAGGCAATGGATGATTTCAGGATCCTGGATGAAATTATGCCGGAAATTAAGGTTATGCGCGGCGTGGGCCAGGGGCCATACCATCACCTGGACGTCTATGGCCACTGCCTTGAGGCCTTAAAACAAATTGAGAGGTTATTTTCAGAATTAAAGAGAAGCCGGGCTATCCAGGATTATCTGAATAAGATAATTTCCGCAACGCATACAAAAAAAGCATTATTAAAATTAGGGGCCTTCTTGCACGATATCGGTAAACCCGCATCAAAAGAACGCATTAAAGGCAAGACCTGTTTTCACGGCCATGAGCGGCTGGGAAGAAACATTGCCCGGGAAACGGCTGAGCGCCTGCGCCTTTCTAATGATGAAAAAAATGCGCTGGATAAGATGATCTTCTGGCATCTTCGGCCGGGCTACATCGCTGATATTGAAAATTTGACTCAACGGGCAATTTACAGATTTTTTAGAGATGCAGGGGATGAAGCGGTAAGCATACTTTTATTATCCATCGCTGACCAGCGCTCAACCCGCGGGCCCTTAACCCGGGGGGCAAACCGCAGGCATCATGAAGATGTCTGCCTTGGCCTAACACGAGAATTTTTCCGAAAGGCAAAAGAAAAAAAGCTCCCCCCACTGGTTAACGGCTACGACATCATGCGCCATTTGAAACTTCCTCCAGGGCCCTTAATCGGGAAAATATTAGAAGAGATTAACGAGACCCGGGCCGCGGGTGAGCTCAAGACAAAGGCTGAAGCGCTGGAATTGGCTAGAAAATTCGTAAAGGGAGACGAATGAAGATAAGAAATACCGGGATAAGAATTGTCCAGGGCGATATTACCGGATTGGAAGTTGATGCCATCGTCAATGCCGCAAATAATGAGCTGGTAATGGGCGGCGGGGTGGCCGGGGCAATTAAGAGAAAAGGCGGTAAGGGCATTGAAGGCGAGGCAGTTAAAAAAGGGCCGATTGAAATCGGCGGCGCAGTTTCTACTTCCGCCGGAAGCTTACCTGCAAAATACGTAATTCACGCCGCGACGATGGGTTTGGATTTTAAAACAGATGAAGCAAGGATTCGCTCCTCCTGCGCAAATGCGCTGAAGGAGGCAGAGAAATTAAATGTTTCATCAATTGCCTTTCCGGCTCTGGGATGCGGCGTGGGCGGTTTTCCAGAGATAGGCGCGGCCAAGATTATGGCCCAGGAGGTTTTGCGCCATATCTGGTTTGATTTTCCGGATTCCTCTTTAAAAGAAATAACTTTTGCGCTCTTTAATAAAAGCGCGTATGATATTTTCAATAAAAATGTTATCAGCTACTTAGAATACATTATCCATAAAATTCAGAGCGGCCCGTTTATTACGGTGGATATAATCATAGAACTTCCTGAAGGCATTGTCTTGATTGAGCGCTCTAACCCTCCTTACGGTTGGGCAATCCCCGGAGGATTTCTGGATTACAACGAGAGCCTGGAGGATTGTGCGATAAGGGAGGCCAAGGAAGAGACATCTCTGGATGTCTATGATTTAAAACAATTGCATACTTATTCTAAGCCCGGACGCGACCCCCGGTTTCACACCGTAACTACGGTTTTTACCGCTCAAGGCAAAGGCGTCCCCAGGGCGGATTCTGACGCGGCTAATCTTAAGGTTTTTAAGCTTGAAGACGCCTTGAAGCTCGATTTGGCCTTTGACCATAAGCAGGTCATTTCAGATTATTTGATGGTCATGAAAACATAGTAGGTTACCTAAATTAATCCTTCGGCGCTTCAACAGGCCAGAAGGCCGTGGGCTTTAAAAACGCTAAATTGGTTCAGTGGTATTTAGGGCATTCGGATGTGGCCACAACGTTAAGATATTATGTGGATGTATTCCCGGAGGATTTAGAGGAAGCGGCAGAGATGCTGGCGGAAAGGTAGTTTAATCCTGCTGACTTTGCTTCGCAAAGCCGCTAATTTTTATGTTAGAAATCAAGAATTATGAATAATAAGAAGGTATATATCTTAGGTGCAGGGAGTTCAATCGGACACAGTCAGGGACTTTTCCCTGGCGCTAATGATTTTTTTAGAAAAGCAAAAGACTTAAATATAGATATTAAAAAAGAATATCCGCAAGTTGTTGATTATGTTCAAGATAAGTTGGGGAAAGATATTTCTACTGGTAAAGGCGCTATAGACATCGAAGATTTATTTACTTATATAACCATTGAGTTGGAAGGCAATATTACTCCAGATCTCGAAAGAATCCGAAGACAACTTTTTGTATTAATCCAGCGGGTTCTAGTACATCTAGAAAGAAAAGTTGACATTTCGGTCAGTAACGCTTATGAAGAATATGTTAGTTTCTGCTCCAAAATTGGTAAAGAAGATACCATTATTACTTTTAACTGGGACTCACTGCTGTCCAAATTACCGTCATTGCGAGCCCCGAAGGGGCGAAGCAATCCAGTTTTTGAGATTGCTTCGGTCGCTTCGCTCCCTCGCAATGACAGTTTGCGAATTAGAATCTCGAAACGCCTTTTTCGTCGATAATCACGCTCTAATTTGGACACGCGTGAATATTTTAAAAAGGAAAGATATTCTCAAAAACATATATATGAACACGAACATGGGGGTTTCTCATCCTGAACATTATAATAATTTTATTATGGATATTTTGGGGTGAACCCTTCTGTCTGTAATCTTAGGTTAGACTAAATTGACAGGGGCCGAGTTTTTGTTCTTTCTCAAAAAGCTCCGCTTCAAATTCATCCGGCGGCAGTATAGTAAGGAAACGAGCGTAAAACAAGAGGAAAATAAGGCGGATTTTTGAACTTTTGCGACGTTCAGAGGGAAAAGGGGAAACGAAATGGATGATTTTATTGTAAGTGAGATCGTTGATGGAGATACTTTTAAGGTTAAGAATGGGTGGAAATGGGACGAAAAGACGGGCGATACTGTTCGTCCTACAGGATACGATACACCTGAAAAAGGAGAACCGGGGTACGAGCAAACAAAACAAAAACTAGAAAATCTTATCTTAGGCAAAACGGTAGATGTAAAAACTGCTAAAACTATAGATGAGTGGGGACGGTTGGTCGCTGATGTTTATTACAACGGCAAAAATCTCGCTGATTATTTTCCCAAGTATTAAAGACTAAAGCTAAGGCATAGAAAATTCCGCTTGACTTTACATACCAAATATGGTATATTAGTTAATAGGAGACAAGGTGATACCTCGATCCAATGCGGATGGATATCTGCCTAAGGGTATACATAAAGCCGCGCTAAACGAGATCAAGGAAAGATTTGGCAGCAACTCCTTGGATCGTAAAGAATTATTTGAAGGGTTACAATCTTTAGCGCGATTATTACGCAAGCACAAGAAAAGCATAAAAATATTCTTATTAAATGGCAGCTTTGTCGCTTCCGGGGAATCACCAAAAGATTTTGATTGCATACTTATTGTCCAAATGGATTTTGATTTCGGTTCTCCTGAGGCGGAAAAGCTGCGGGCAGCTAAAGAGTTATTTGGCGCGCATCTTTTTATATTCACAGAAAAGGATGTCAGCCGGTATCATAGGTTGGTTGATTTCTTTGGACATGACCGGGACCAAAAACCCAAAGGGTTAGTGGAGGTGGTATTATGATAAAGAGTGATCGTCAATATGAATATACAAAAGGAAAACTGCGTGAGCTTGAGCAAGACCTGAAAGCAATACGAAAAGAATATTCTTCTGATAAGAAGAAGGTGTCGCTGCTTAGCCAGGGATATATAGAACATATCGCTCAATTGAAGGCCGAGATAGGAGAATATGAGAAGATGAGAGAGTCTTCCTTACCAAAGGTTCTTAAAATCCGCAATTTTGACGAAATAAGCCGGCAGATTGTCCGGTTAAGGCTGGCAAGAGGGTTTACTCAGGCAAAACTTGCCAGTCGGATAGGGTGTAAGCAGGCTGATGTATCACGTCTGGAACGAGAGGATTATCAAGGATACACCCTTGGTCAGTTAAAAAAAATAGCAGCTGGTCTTAATGCAGAGATAGAATTGGATTTAATTCCTGTTTAAAGGCAGTGTTTGTTTATAATCTTAATTAAGTTTCTGGCTTTAAGAATTTGTTAAGGCCGGATGAAAAGTAGTCAGAGTGATTTAACTTGACACTTTTTTAACACAGGAGATGTAATATGTTACGTTATTTAACCGCGGGAGAATCGCATGGCAAGGCATTGCTGGCAATTTTGGAAGGCCTGCCCGGCGGCTTAAGGGTGCAGAAGGAAAAGATTGACGCGGAATTAGCCCGCCGGCAGTGCGGATACGGCCGCGGCCCGCGGATGCAGTTAGAGAAAGACAAGGTTGAGATAATTTCCGGTTTACATAAGAATATCACTATCGGAAGCCCGCTGGGCCTTTTGATTGAGAATAAGGATTTTAGCATTGATGCGCAAGCGCAGGTTACTAATCCCCGGCCAGGCCATGCGGATTTGACCGGAGTCCTCAAATACGGCCTTGACGATGCCAGAGATGTCCTGGAAAGGGCTTCGGCGAGAGAGACCGCGATAAGGGTGGCAATGGGAGCGGTGTGCAAAATACTGCTTGCCGAATTTGATATTACGGTTAGGTCTAAAGTTTTGAATATTGGCGGAAAAACCACGCTTAGCGCGATGCAGAAAATCATTGATCAGGCGATAGGCGAGAAGGATACCTTAGGTGGAATATTTGCAGTGGTTGCCCAGGGAGTGCCGGCGGGCTTAGGCAGTTATGTTCAGCCGGACAGGCGGCTGAATGCCCGGCTTGCCCAGGCGGTGATGTCTATCCCGGGAATAAAGGCCGTTGAGTTTGGCCTGGGTTTTGGCTATGCGGATAAGTTCGGCTCCCGCGCGCACGATGCGATTTATTTTTCCAAAGACAGGGGTTATTATCGTAAGAGCAATAATGCCGGAGGCATTGAAGGCGGGATTTCTAACGGCGAGGATATCCTGATACGCTGCTGTATGAAACCCATCGCCACCTTAGGCAGGCCTTTACCTTCTGTAGATATCAGAACTAAGAAGGCCGTTTGCGCTTCTATCCAGCGGGCGGATATCTGCGCGGTTGAGGCCGCAGGCGTGGTGGCTGAGGCTGTGGCTGCTTTTGAAATCGCCAACGCCCTCTTAGAAAAATTCGGCGCAGATTGTTTAAAAGACATAAAACAGTCATTCAGTGCTTACCTTAAAAGAATTAGTCAATAGGTGTTTAAACAAAGATACCTCTAGCTGGAGCGAATTCGTCTTAAGGTTTAAGCCGCTGGTGGAAAATTCCGTCCGCGCAAGATTAGGCCGCCATAATTTCCCTCACACTGTTGAAGATATAAAAGATATCACTCAGGATATTCTCTTAGGCATCTGGGAAGAGGACAAGCTGCAGTCGGTCAGGGATGAAGATAAAATTACCGGCTGGCTGGCGATTGTGGCGCAGAATGCCGCGATTGATTATATCCGCAAACATAAGGACCTCTTGCGCCAGGGCCCCTGCGTTAGCACAGAAGAAGGAAATGAATTTGATTTAACTGAAACGCTCGTTTCCAATTCGCATCCGGCAAGGGAAACTTTAGATAAAGAATTGCGGGATACGTTAGATAGCGCGCTCAATGCTTTGGAGCCGAGAGCTAAGCTGATTTTGAAATTAAGCCTCCTGCATAACTTAAGCCACAAAGAGATTGCCGGCCTTATAAAGATACCGCCCAATACCGTATCAACCATTATCAGGCGTTCGCTTCTGAAATTAAGAGAGTTGCTGAAAAAGCGCGGATTTTCTCTTGAAGAATAGGAAAGTATACCAGGTCAAGAAAATCGCATTGAAGTTATCGCGAAGCGATTTTCTTGAAGAATAAGCTGTTTATCCGCCGCAAGGCTTGTCGCCTGAACGCGGCGAAAAATTTTGAACGAAAGCAGCTCATTTTTACGTCTTATATAGTAGAGGATTAATTCGCACTTATAACTTATGTCGCACTCTGTGCTCCATAAGTTATGTGCTCATTAAATATGCAAAATTTAGAAGAGTTGATTAAGAAGAGTTTAAAGAAAAGCGCAGGCGGCGCAAAACGCTCAATAGGGTGCCCCGCGGAATTGAAATTAGCCAAATACTTAGAAGGTTCCTTGCCTTCCAATATGCGCCAGGATATTGAGAAGCATCTGGCTGACTGTCCCTTTTGTTTAGATTTACTCGTAGTTACCAGGAATGTTCTTAATGGAGAAGGGCAAGCTAAGCCGTCAGGGTTTAGGCGGCTGAGGATGCAAAAGTGGCTCATCTTGACCGGAATAAGCTTTGCCCTTTCTTTTGTAATACGAAGATTTTTCCTGCAATTTCTTTTTCTGTCTCTGATCTTAGGAATAAAATGGGCCTTAAGCAGCGAAGGAAGCAGGAATTTGGTAATGATTTTCCGCAGTTTGAGCCATCGGGGCGCTGAAGATAAGGAAGAAAGAAAAATATTTGAACGAAAATAGTCACTTCTTACGTCATCTATAGTAGGAGGTGATTAGAATGATAGAAAGCAGCGAGATTCAGGTAGCCCGGCTCTTTAGAGTCGGGAAAGAAGGCAGTAAGCTCAAGGCCTTTGTGGATTTGTCCATAGGCGATAGCCTTATTGTCAAAGGTTTTAAGGTGGTGGAAGGCGAAAAAGGGCTGTTTGTGAGTATGCCGAGCTCGCCCGGCAAAGACGGCAAGTGGTATGAGGCGGCATTCCCGACCAGCAAAGAAAAGCGCCAGGAGATAAGCGAGATAATTCTTTCGGCGTACCAGGAGGAAGCTTAATACAATAGCGGATCCTAGCCCTCGCCCCGCCTTAGATGTCGGGCCGGGGTGAG
>MHHA01000069.1:11360-13349 GCA_001805845.1 Omnitrophica WOR_2 bacterium RIFCSPLOWO2_12_FULL_46_30 | reverse complement strand
GGATAAATAAATTCATTGAGCCGGATTTCCCTTTGCTTCTTAAGCCGCTGTTGAAAATCTTCCCTGGCAATAATTTGAGAAACCGAGGCATGACGCATCAATCCGGTAAATTCATATACCGGCATCTTAGAAAACCAATCATTGTTAAAGACCATTTCGGTCTTCTCGGGGTCTAAGATTTTATAAACCTGGGATTTGTAGGTTGAGGCGTTTCTTTTGATATCCTCATCGGACATCGGCGGGCGGGCCTTATTTTGGCCGCTGGGATCCCCTATGCGGGCGGTGAAATCTCCAATAAGGAATAAGACGGTATGGCCTAAATCCTGGAATTGACGCAGCTTACTTAAGAGGACTGTGTGCCCTAAATGCAGGTCGGCCGCGGTGGGGTCAAACCCCGCTTTTACTCTAAGCGGGGTTTTGGTTTTGCCGCTCTGGGTAAGCTTATGCTTGAGCTCATCCTCGCTGATGAGCTCAAGACAGCCGCGTTTAAGCTTATCCAGCTGGCCTAAAACATCCATATTAAACCCTGGCAGATAGGCCTATCTTTGCCTGTTCAACATCAATTTTAATTACCTTCGCCCGAAGCCTATCCGCCGGTTTTAATTTCTCAAGAGTTTCCTTGTCTATCTCGCTGGAATAAACTAAACCTTCGAGATTCTCATCTATTTTTACGAATACTCCGAAGGGAGCAAGCTGGGCCACTTCAACCTCAAGAATCGTATCCAATGGATAGGTCTTTGCTATTTCCGGCCAGGGCGACGGCTGAAGCTGTTTCAGGCCTAAAGATATCCTGCGGTTCGTCCCGTCAACAGAAAGAATGAGCACCTCTATTTTTTGCCCTTTCTTGAGAACATCCTGCGGGTGGGCGACTCTTTTTGTCCAGGACATATCAGAGACATGAATCATCCCCTCGAGATTATTATCTAATTCAACAAATGCTCCGTATTCGGTGAACCCCCTGACTTTCCCTGTAACTTTAGAGCCGAGCGGGTATTTTGCCTGCGCCTCAAGCCAGGGATTTGTCTCAAGCTGCTTTACGCTCAAGGAAATCCTGCGCGCTTCTTTATCGGTGCTTATTATTTGAACCTCTATAATATCGCCGACCGCAAAAAGCCCTTGAGGATTGGCAATCCGCTTTGCCCAGGAAATCTCTGAAATATGAATCAGCCCTTCAACCCCTTTCTCCAACTCCACGAATACGCCATAGGGCAGGATATTCACAACTCTACCTTTTACTTTTGAGCCAATGGTATACTTATTCTCTATCTGGGCCCAGGGATCCGGGAGCCTCTGCTTCAGCCCCAATGAAACCTTGCCTTCTTTGCGGTCAAGATTCAAAATCATCACCTCTATCTTATCGCCTGCCGCCAGAATCTCAGAGGGATGCGAAATCTTCGCCCAGCTCATATCCGTGATATGCAAAAGCCCGTCCACCCCGCCTAAATCAATAAAGGCGCCGAAATCGGTAATGCTTTTAACCGTGCCGGTCCTCTGCTCGCCGATTTTTAGCGCCGCCCAGAGCTTCTCGCGTCCTTCGGCCTTTTCCTTACTCACTGCTTCCTTGCGCGAGACGATGATGCTGTGGCGCATATTATTTAATTTCACCAGCTTGAATTTAAATAGTTTATTCATTATTTCCTGGTCGGTCATATTCCTGAAGGTAGCCAGCGAAACCGGCAGGAACCCCTCGATACCGCAGATATCAGTGATATATCCTCCCTTAATCTTTCTTTTTACGCTGCCCTCAACTAACTCTCCTGATTCAAAACAACGCACTATCCTATCCCAGCCCTGCAGTTTATTAGCTTTTTCCTTTGAGAGGACAACCGTGCCGGCGTCATCTTCAATTGAATCTACATAAACATCTATTTCTTTGCCGATTTCAAGATCGGACGGCAAAAACTCATGAATGGCAATTATCCCTTCAGATTTATAGCCGATGTCAACCATAACCTCTTTGGACCTTATCGCCACAATCTTTGCCTTAAC
>MHHA01000069.1:0-11255 GCA_001805845.1 Omnitrophica WOR_2 bacterium RIFCSPLOWO2_12_FULL_46_30 | reverse complement strand
CCGCCTTTGGCGGGGGACTTCATATTATCTTATAATTTCATCGCATTGTCAAATACATATTTTTAATTTTAATTGCTGCATTTGTTTATAGACATCCTGGGCAATTTCGGAATAAGAGCGGCTGGAGTGGACATAAACCGGCTGTCCAAAAATTACCTTGATTTTGGCTAACTTAATCATTTTATCGCCCTTACCCCATGCCTTCTTGCTGCCTGAAATCCATGCCGGAACAATCGGCGCCCCTGCCCGGTAAGACAAGAGAACAAAACCGTAGGTTATATCCTGCATTTCGCTCTCCAGGCTTCTTGTGCCCTCCGGAAATACCACTAACCCTGCGCCGGCTTTAAGCCTGCGCACCGATTCTCTTACCGCGGACAAATCCGCTGACCAGCGCTTTATGGGAAATGCGCAAACCTTGCGCAGCAATGCCGCAAAAAGCCGGTTTCTAAAGAGAGTGTCCCGCGCGGCGAAGTTGAGCACCCGGGGGCAGGCGGCACCTAAAATTATAGGGTCTAAAAAGCTGGTATGATTGGAAACCAGCACAAAGCCGCCCTGGCGCGGGATAAGTTTTCTGTCTTTTATATCCAGATGAAAGAATAGCTTACTGAGGGCAAATGCAGACAGCCTTAAGAAGTGGTAAATAAACATCACCGAAGCCTGCGAATAAGCTTTTCACCCAGCGCCAGCAATTCCCTTGCGTGTTTTAATGTCAGGGCCTCGCTATAAAGGCGCATTAACGCCTCAGTGCCGGAGGCCCTGAACATCAGCCAGCTTTCGTCATCGCAGATGAGCTTTATGCCGTCATAGTCCTTGACCTGGACAACCTTCCTGCCCAATAATTCGCCGGGTAAATCATCGCGTCTTGGTTTAAGCCGCTTTTTGAGCTTGAGGTCGCGGCGCAAATAATAATACCTGCCAAATTGTTTTTCCATCAGGTCCAGGATTTCTCTGAGCGTCTTATTACGATAGGCCATCATTTCTAAAAGCAGCAGGCCGCTAACGGTTCCGTCACGCTCCGGGATATAGCCCTTTACGCCCATCCCGCCGGCCTCCTCTCCGCCGGCCAGAATATCATCTTTTTCCATCAGGCCTGAGATATATTTAAATCCCACGGGGGTCTCATAAAGCTTAACCCCGAGAAATTTTGCGATGTGATCAATCATTGTTGTGCCGGCAATGGTCTTGACAATACCTCCTGACCATCCCCTGTCCTGATTAAGATGCAATGCCAATAAACCCAGTATCTTTTGCGGATGGATGAATATGCCGCCCGGGCCTACCGCGCTCAAGCGGTCAGCGTCGCCGTCCAAAGCAATACCTATATCAAAGCCATCTTTCCTAACCCGCTGTTTTAACTCTTTTAGATTTTCCTCCAGCGGCTCAGGCCTCCCGCCGCCGAAGGAAGGATTTATGCTGTTACGGATGAATTCTAATCTGATACCCGTCCCTTTAAGTATTTCGGCTATATAACTATCGCCGGAGCCATACATAGCGTCAACAAGAAGCTTGAATTTCTTTGCTTTGAGCTTTTTAAAATCAATGTATGCGCGGATGAATTTTATGTAGTCGCGGATTAGATTTTCTCTCTTAATATTCGGATTACTTGAGTATTTTACCTTTGACCGGCCTAAACGTTTTTCTACTTCCCGCGTCACCTCGGGGCCTGCCGCTCCTCCGCTGGCAACCTTGAGCTTGAAGCCGTTATACTCAGCGGGGTTGTGCGAGGCAGTGATCATTATACCTAAATCTAACTTTTTATTTTTTACCGTAAAACTTAATGTCGGCGTGGGGATAATCCTATCCGAAAGAATGACCTCAATCCCGTTGGCGCTTAAAACTCCTGAGACCAGCTCAGCAAAGCGACAGGACATAAAACGGCTGTCATAGCCCACCGCTGCCTTTTTACCGGGGCCTAAATAATCAGCCACTGCCTGAGCCACAAGCATAACATTGCTGAAGGTATAATCCTCGCCAATAATTGCCCGCCAGCCATCAGTTCCGAATTTTATCTTATGCATTTCGCAATTTCTCAATCGCCTTCTTTTTGTCCTCTGCCTTAAAAATATACGACCCGCAGGCAAGCACGTTTGCGCCTGCCTTCACCGCGGCTTGCGCATTTTTGTCATTAATCCCGCCGTCAACGGCAATGTCGCCTTTGTAAAAAGAGCGGATCTCGGCAATCTTAGGAACCACTGCATAGATAAACTTCTGCCCCCCGAAACCCGGATGGACAGTCATCACCAAAACCATATCCGCGCTATCGGCAAGGGTTTTTATTTTTACTGCCGGCGTCCGGGGATTAAGGGCAATGGCAAGCCTCAGGCCTCTTTTATGCAGCTTCCCAGCCTGCTTGCGAAAATCAGAAACGCTTATCGTTTCAATATGCACCGTAATGATATCTGCGCCTGCCTCAACGAAGCGCTCAATGTATTTTAAGGGCTGCTCAATCATAAGATGCGCCTCAAACGGCAAATCCGTCTGCGGCCGCAGGTCTTTCACAATTGCCGGGCCGATACTGATATTGGGGACAAAATGGCCGTCCATAACATCAATGTGCAGGAAATCTATGCCCAGCTTCTCTACGGATTTAACCTCCTCGGCAAGGCGCGAAGAATCAGCGGCTAATAAAGAGGGAGCGATTTTGATCTTCATAATAACTATTGCGCTGTGACAAAAATTAAAGCACTACTTATAAAAGCCTTTCTTGACAATATAATTATACACTTCCTTGGGCAGGTAATAGCGTACTGATTCGCCGTTTTTAATCCGCTGGCGCAGGCGAAAGCCTGAAATGTCAATCGCTTCAATAGCCAGCGGCAGAAGCGTCTGCTTGAGGTTCTTCAGCGGATAATCGGGCCTTGAGGCAACTACGAATTTAGCTAATTTCATTACCTCAAGCATATCCTTCCAGCTATCTAAATAACCCAGGGCGTCAGAGCCGACAATAAAGAAAAATTTCTTAACTTCAGGGTACATCTGGCGCAGCTCTCTTAAGGTATCAATGGTATAGGATGGACCTTTGCGTTTTATTTCCAGGGCCAGCGCTTCGAAATACGGATTATCTTTCACCGCCATCCTTACCATTTTGAACCTTTCTATAGCCGCAAGCAAATCCTCTTCTTCCTTATGCACCGGCAGATACACCGGAATAAAGAAAATCTTATCCAGGCCTAACTTCTGCCGGACCTCATCCGCCAGAATCAGGTGGCCGTTGTGTATAGGATTAAAACTACCGCCCAATATGCCGATTTTCATATAATGAGCACATCACTTACGTTACGCTTTTTGTAACGCAAGTGATAAGTGCGAATTAGACACGAGCTTGCGCAAAAAATTTCAAAGAAATTTTTAAGTGTTTAAGCTCGGGTCTCATGTCCGGATCTGCCCGGTGCCAAATATAATATATTTGTAGGTGGTTAATTCTTCCAGCGCCATAGGGCCGCGGGCATGGATTTTATCTGTAGATATGCCGATTTCACTGCCTAAGCCAAATTCATAACCGTCGGTAAAACGGGTTGATGCGTTCACATAAACACAGGCTGAATCAACCTGCCGCGTAAACTTTAATGCATTCTGATAATTTTCAGTAATAATGGCATCGGAATGGTGCGAGCCATAATGGTTGATGTGCATAACGGCCTGGTCAATATCCGCCACGACTTTAACCGATAAGATAAGGTCAAGATATTCGCTATGCCAGTCAATCTCTTTTGCCTTATTTATGGCTGCGGCTAGCGGAAGCCGCACCCTGCCTTGCCGGCAGGCAGGCATTGCCCTCTGGCTTATGGCTGCGGCTAGCGGAAGCCGCACCATTGCCCTCTGGCTTATATCCTTGACGATTTGAAGCGTTTCAGGACAGCCGCGAATTTCCACTCCCGCATCCCTATATCTCTTGAGCATTCCCGGCAAGAAACTTCCGGCAATACCTTTATGCACCAGGAGGCTCTCCATCGCATTGCAGACCCCGGGCCTGGAAACCTTGGCGTTAAAACAGATATTTCCGGCCATCTCCGTATTCGCAAATTCATCCACAAATATATGGCAGATGCCTTTATAATGCTTGATCACCGGGATTTTTGAATGTTCCTGGACAAAACGGATTAATCCTTCGCCGCCCCGGGGAATAATCAGGTCAATGCATTCACTCAAGGAAAGAAGATACGCTAGCGCCTTATGGCCGGTAGTATCAATGAAATTGATTGCCTGCGCGGGAACCCCCGACTCCCGGGCTGCTTTAGAGAGGAGTTTGCAAATTGCCATATTTGTATTAACCGCCTCTCTCCCGCCTCTGAGGATGGAAACATTGCCTGATTTTAAACACAGGCCGATACAATCGCTGGTAACGTTTGGCCGCGACTCATAAATTATCCCCACCACCCCTATGGGAACCCTTACCTTTTGAATCCTTAAGCCATTTGGCCTCAGCCATTCTTTAATCAACGGGGGGTCACCCAGCGGATCGTTTAAAGAAGCGACCTGCCGCAATGAATCCGCCATAAGCCCAATGCGCGCAGGATTTAGGCTCAAGCGATCCAGGAGCGCTTTTGCTAGGCCCTTATTTGCATTGAGATCTCTTTTGTTTTCATTAAGGACCTCTTTAGAATGGCAAGTGAGCATTTCAGCCATTGCGCATAATGCCCTGTTCTTTATCGTGGAGGATAATTCTGCCAATGTATAAGAGGCTGCCTTTGCTTTTTTTGCCAAATCCCCCAACTCTTTGCTCTTCATAGTATCACCAGATTATCCCGATGGATTACTTCCTGTTCCAGGCGCCGAAGGCCTGCCGCGCCTGCGCGAGATTGCAATTCGCCAGCGGAAAAGTTAACCTTACCCCTGGCAAATTCACTGCCTGCAGGGCTAGCGATGCTCACGGTTTCATTTTGCTTAAAGTTCCCCCGAACGCTGATTATTCCTACGGAAAGTAAACTTTTCCCATTCTTAATAAGCGCATTCTTTGCGCCCTCATCAACAATAATAGTTCCCCTGGCCCTTGCCCCATAGGCTATCCAGCGCTCTCTGGCTTTCAGGCTTGCGCCCTGAGCCAGAAAAAAAGTCCCCACCGGCTCGCCGCGCGCGGCTTTTAGAAGCGCATCGGGAGATTTTCCGCTGGCTATAATAGAAGATATTCCTGAACCTGCGGCTATTTTAATTGCCTCTAACTTACTGGACATTCCTCCCACACAACCCTCTTTATCGCTATTGCAGCATAAACGGTTTATTCCCGGGGTTATTTTCTCAACTACCGGGATGACCTGCATTTGCGGCAGGCGGTAGAGCCCCTCAACATCGGATAAAATAACTAAAAGGTCGGCTCCCAGCAATGCCGCCACCAGCGCCGAAAGCTTGTCATTATCGCCGAAGCGGATTTCATCAGTAGCAACGGCGTCATTCTCATTGATCACCGGCAGCACCTTGTTTTTTAATAAATTCGTCAGCGTATGCCTTACGTTCAAATAACGTTTTCTATCTTCAAAGTCCTCCCAGGTAACTAAGAGCTGGGCGCAGATCCGCTTATGCTTTTTGAGCAGCCTGCGGTAGATGCCCATCAGCTCACTTTGTCCGATGCTGGCTGCCGCCTGGAGGCCGGCAATATCCTGAGGCCTTTTCTTTAATTTCAATACGGACATTCCACAGGCGATCGCTCCTGATGAAACCAAAACTACCTCTATACCCCTATTTATCAAGCCATCGAGCTGCTGGATAATACTGCTTAAGTATTTCGGGTCAATTAAGCCGCCTCTGGGGCTAATCAGGCTTGAGCCTGCCTTAACTACTATGCGCGAGAAGTTTTTTTTGGATTGCATCAAGTAATGTCTCCAACCCCCGGGATTCTAAAGCTGAAATCGGAATAACCCTTTCTTTTACTTTCTGCTTGAAGGTAACCAGATTTTCCTTTGCCTGAGGCAAATCCATCTTATTCGCCGCTAATATCACCGGCTTCTTAAATACTTCCTGGCTGTAATCTCTCAACTCCTCTTTTATGATACGATAATCCTCCCAGGGGATCCTGCTGTCAACACCTGCCATATCAATAAGATGCACCAGGACTTTTGTCCTTTCAATATGGCGCAGGAATCTGTCTCCCAGCCCTTTACCGAGATGCGAATCTTTTATCAAACCCGGGATATCCGCGACTGAAAAAGAAGCGCCTTTCCTGCTAACTATCCCTAAAACCGGCTCTTTGGTCGTAAAGGGATAACCTGCAATCTTAGGATGGGCATTTGAAATTTTGGAAATTAAGGTAGATTTCCCGCTGTTGGGAAATCCTATCAAGCCGGCATCGGCAATCAGCCTCAGGTCTAAGGTTAATTCCTTTTCCTCACCGGGAGCTCCCGGCAGCTCATCATCAAGCTTCGCATGCACGCTTCCCTTGCCGCCCTCGCCGCCTACGGCAGCAATAAATTCCTGCTTATCTTCAAGCAGTTCTCTTAAGCGGCAATTGCTCCGGCTGTCTATGGTTAAAGTCCCGAGCGGAACAGCGATAATTTTATCCTGCCCAGCGCGGCCTTTTTTACGATTAGACATTCCCTGTCCGCCGTTTTCAGCAACAAAATGCTGGCGGTATTTAAAATCATAGAGGGTATATAAATTTTTATCGGCACGGATGATTATATTCCCGCCCCTTCCTCCGTCTCCGCCGTCAGGCTTTTTGTAACGCCAATATTTATCTTTATAGAAACTGTAAGCGCCCGGGCCGCCCGCCCCGGCTTTTACAGCTATTTTAACATTATCTACAAACAAGAAAATCACCTCCGGCGATAACTTTCAAGAAAAATCTGTCCTTCTGACAGAAACTTTGACAGATTTTTCGCAGTCCCCCCTTGTTTTGTTTCGCTTCGCTCAACAAAACAAAGCAGGGGGGAAAGCATATAATCTCCTATGCTGTCAACCTAAAACAATTTCCTTAATCTTCACCCTTGAAAGTTGCTGGCGGTGGCCCTTTTTACTTTTGCTTGACTTTCTGCGCCGGAACTTAAAAGCCAGGACTTTCCTGCCTTTAAAATTGCGCGTAACTGCGGCGAGCACCTTTGCGCCCAAGACAAATGGCGCGCCAATTTTTACCTCATTATCATTAGCCACCAGAAGCACATTATCAAAAGTAATCTCATCCTTTGGCCCGCACCCCAACTTTTCTACATCTATGACGCTGTCTTTGCTTACCTTGTATTGCTTTCCACCGGCTTCAATTATTGCATACATCTTTATTCTCCTTCTATACGATTTTTACGTCTTCAATATGAGCGTTGGGAGCTAAGGTAAAGCCGACGCGCGCCTTGAAACGCCTCTCAATCAGTTCAACGGATTTTTCATTCTCCTTTAAAAGCAGGTTAATCACATCCGGATGGGCGGTAACCTGGGCATCGCACTTAGCTGAATCTTCGGAAAATATCCTTTTGAGTTCCTTTAAAATCCAGATAGCCATAGTTGAGGCCGATTTTATCTTACCCCTGCCAAGACAATAAGGACAACTTGCGTAGGAAAGGCTTTCTATCGCCCGGTAGACTCTTTCTCTGGTCATTTCCACCAGCCCGAATTTAGAGATACCGATAATTTCATATTTGGCGCGGTCATTTTTCAGGTCATCTTTTAATACCCGTAAGACCTCTTTCCGGTTTTCTTCCTTTTCCATATCAATAAAATCAATGACAATAATCCCGCCCAAATCCCGCAGCCGTAATTGGCGGGCTATTTCCATGGCTGCCTCGGAATTAACGGAAAGCGCCATGCGCTCCGGGTCATATTTCTTGCGGAAACGCCCTGAATTCACATCAATAACCACCAACCCCTCTGTCGGCTCAATGATTAAATATGCTCCTGACCTCAGGTAAACGTTACGTTCGTAAATCCGGGCAATTTGTTTTTCAATATTCCTGGCCGCAAAAAGGCTCTCTTTCCCCTGATACAGCTCTATCTTTTTAATCAGATCGTCGGAGAATACCCGCAGGAATTTATAAATCCTTTTGTATTCCTCTTTTGCGTCAACTATTAATTTTGAAATTTCAGGCCCGAAAGAATCGCGGATGACCCGCAGCACCACATCGTAGTCCTCGTAAATTAACGCCGGCGCGGTATTTCTTTGCGCATGAGAGCTAATCCTGCGCCAGAGTTTAAGCAAAAACAGGATATCGCGCTGAAGCTCGCGCTTGCCTTTGCCTTCGGCAACCGTGCGCACAATATAACCGATATCCGTCGGCACATTTACTTCTTCAAGCAATCCTAAGAGCCTTGCCTTCTCCTGGCGGTCATCAATGCGCCGGGAAACCCCCCGGTGGGCATCTTGAGGCATAAGCACAAGGTATCTGCCGGCAAGCCCGATATGGGTGGTAAGGCGCGGCCCTTTGGTCCCGATGGGCTCTTTGACTACCTGAACCAAAACCTCCTCTCCCTTTTTAAATTCTCTTTTTGCCGTTGCAACCGGCGCAATAGGCTCAATAGGCTCAACAATGTCTGAGAGATAAAGAAAACCCTTCTTCTCCAGGCCTATATCCACAAAGGCGGCTCCGATTGAGGCAACGATAGCGTCAATTCTGCCCTTATAAATATTTCCCACGATTGTCTTTTCCGAGGGGCGCTCTATATAATACTCATCTAATAAGCCATCTTTTACAATGGCTGCCCGTTTTTCCTGCATTTCAACATTAACTAAAATTTCGTTTGGCATTTCAATAAAATTCCCTCGGGGAGCTGCTCTTGCATTCTTTGCTTAAATTCTTCCGCGGACATCTCTTTGCTTAAGATAAATTTTGCCTCTTCATTCTCGCTTTCCAGGCCTAACTTTAAGGCGCGCTTGATGCTGATCATGGGATGTTTGCTGAAACCCTTGGAAACCTCAAAGGGTATCCCGGCTCGGCGTAAGGCCCTGCCGAAAAGGCGCAATAAGTCAAGGTGTGAAATATACCTGCTTGAGCCGTTCTTTGTAAAGATAACAGAAAGCACATACCCCATATATAATGGGGACAGACACTATCTTAAATATGTCAATAAAACAGTGTCTGTCCCTTTTAACCGCCTGAATTATTGCGAATTTTTTTGGTTCTTTTTTTCTCTGGCTCCAGGGTATTCAATCTATCTTCCAGGGTAGCGATATAGGATTCATCAAGCTCTCCCTCTTTCATAATGCGGGCAGTAATGAAAATAAGCAGGTCTATCTTTTCAATGTCATCTGTCTGACGCTGGAAGAGAAAGCCAATAATAGGTATTTTACCTAAGAAAGGTATTCCCGTCCTTCCTCTGGTCTTTACATTCTTAAGCAGGCCGCCGATAACGATGGTCTCGCCGTCTTTAACTAATATCTGGGTCTCGGTTTCCCTGGTATTTATTATAGGAAATTTGGAAAGCGTAGCCCCGCTATCGCTCTTTACATCTAAGGTCTCGGTAAAAGAGGTAACTGCGGGATGAATAATCATATTGATATATTCTGTATCGCAAATCTGAGGCACTACATTAAGCTGTATGCCGATATCCTGATATTTACTCAGGGTTGAGCCGGTAATCTTTCCGCTTTCCGTAGAGACGTCTGTTTTAATTAACGGATACTTCTGCCCGACCAATATCGCTGCCTCCTGATTGTTGAGGGTCAAAATCCTCGGCGCTGATAAGGTATTGGCGGTTACGTCTTCTTCCAGGGCGTGTAAAATTGCCTCAAATTGGGCGCCGGTTAATTTCCTGAAGGCTAACTTTAATCCGGCGTTTGCCGTAGTTAACCCCTGGGACTTAGGGCCAAAGGCAGACGGAGTAATGATATCGCTGAGTGAATGCCCGGCAAGCTGAGAGGTATCCGTTCCCGTCCCGCTTCTCTTGCCTGTCGGGGTAAAGGTGAGCGCTCCGCTTGTGGTTGAGGCTCCGCCTGAGCCGGTCCCCCAGTCTAAGCCAATATCCCTGAGACGGTCAATATTCGCTTCCATAATGCGGGTCTCAATCAAAACCTGCAGCGGCTTAACGTCAATGATTTGTATCATCTTACGGAGCTTATCTAAGACCGGGGGGATATCGGTAACAATCAAGGTTTTAGAACGGGAAATCCTTCCCTCAGTTATCCTCTGCCTTTTGCCAACGTCATCTCCTGCGCCAAACTCCCAGCCCGCCTGTCCGGTGGATTCCAAAATAGTAATTTTCCCCCGGCCGGATATCTGCGGCTCAATAGCCTTCCGGGCATCAGCGGCATCGATGTACTTCAGAGAAAAAACCTCAGTGATGGTTGGCTGAACCTGAGTAAGCTCCACTTCTAACTTCTTTTGATTGGTGAGTTTTTCAATAGGGGCAACGGTAACGATATTTTCTCTCTGCTCATAGCCATAGCCATAGATGCTTACTATGGTTTTTAAGGCATCTAACCAGGGGACATCAGTCAGCCTGATGGTTACTGTGCCCACCACTTCCGGGCTGGCGACAATATTTACTCCTGACTTATACGCTATGACCTTAAGCACATTGCGGATATCCGCCTCTTTGAAATCAAGGGTTATCTTCTGGTCGGAAATGCCGGCTTTAGCGCCTAAGGTTTCTTCCGCTGCCGCACTCGCTACAGCGAGCTGTTCTGGCTCTTGATTTGCCTGCAGGGATGGATCAGGGACGGGGCCCTGGGAATACCCATTGACGCAAAAGCCAGAGAGAAGAAAAATTCCGACTAAGACTTTTAGCCTCATCTATCAATCCTCCTTCAATGAGCCCCCCCTGCTTTGATTTTGTGCGTTTTTTGCACAAAATCAAGGGGGGGTAAGCTCAACCTCAAACACCTGGTCTGCTTTTTGCATAATCACTTTATTAGAGTCAATCCGTATGAGCTGATAATCACCAACCATCTCCCCGGCACGAAATACCTCCCCATCCATAACTACATAGGATATGCCTTTTGCATCATACATCAGCCCCTCTAATCGCGGAGGGCCTTCTGTCCTTTCTTTGGGTTTAGGCGGTTCTATAATTCTTCCGTCAGGGGTTACTAATGTAATGAAAGGGTCTCTTTTCCCTTTCGCCTCATAAACCCAGCCCGCACCCCCAATGGCCGGGTCAACAAACCCGCCTGAAGTATCAGGCTGATTTGACTTGGCTTCTGCCGGGCTATGCGTATTTAGCAACATAAACATTATAGCAAGAACTATGAGTAAATAAAAGTATTTATTTTGCTTGTTTACTGGCATATATTTTAAGAGTTAGCTCAACTTTTTGCTTGGTGAATTCGGCGCTATCCGGACGAAGCTTTAGCTCGGCAACGGAAATCAGGGGGTTATTTTCAAGCGCAAAGAGAAACCTGC